>CAYMYI010000088.1:11313-18403 GCA_964394585.1 uncultured Roseobacteraceae bacterium | reverse complement strand
GCACCGTTCCTTGAGGAACGTCGCGTTCTACCATCACCTTAATGGAGTATTCGGCGGCTTCGTAGCGTTCTTTCTTCTTCTCTTTTGTTTTATCGGCTTCTTCTGCTTTTTCTTCTTCTTTCACCTCTTCGTTATCCTCCTCTTTTTCTTCGCCCGCCTCTTCTTCTTTTTTCTCTTCTTCGGCAAGTTTAGCGGCTTCTTTGGCGGCTTTCACGCTATCGGCAAAGGCTTGTTCGGCATCTAAATCGTACACGAAATAGCCATTTCCCAACGACCAGTGCACCTGTTTCCCATTGGCAGCCCATGCGGGAAACTCTCCACCAATTTCAGTGAGTTTCTTAGCAGGGAATGCCGCTGCACTTGGGTTGGCAACCGAAATCTTTGGGGTTTTCCCCACTTTAGGTATCGTAATGATGTAGATATCGTTGTTGATTTGTGCCATAGCTTGGTCGCCTTCGGGAGCCATTTCAATCACGGCAGCACGAGAGGGCTGGTTGCGTTCCATCATGTCGTAATCTTGAGGCATCATTTGCATGGTGGCATCGGCGGCGTGGTCGTGCCCGGCATGTCCGTGGTTATGAATCAGGTCTTGGATGGTTCCGTACGTAGTGATGCCTGTAATGGCAACGTGTTCTTTTTCGTCCGTGCCATCCCACCGTACTGAAATTAGCCCGCGCGAAAAGTCGTTGAGGTATATGCGATTATCGCCTTTCACAAAATGTGGATTACTTCTGCCCCGGGTTTTATCAATCACGTTGATGGCACCGCCATTGGCATCCATCCAACATAAATCGGTAGAAGCCCCAAACACAAATGGACCTACGCCATCTTTGTAGGCTTGTGCCGTTCCCTTAATGAAGGCAATTCGGTTTGCGTTGTATGCCCAAGCTGGTTCGCTGTAGATGGCTGGTTCTTGGGTAAGCTGTACTGGTTTGGGTCTGCCTTCGGTATTCACTTTATAAAGATGCCCTCCTTCTGGCGACCACGTAGCATAGACAATCCACTGGCCATCCGGCGACCATGCTGGCTGCGCTTCGGTCATCTCTGCTTTGGTGAGGCGCTGCGGCGTTCCATTGGGGAACTCCATTACATACAAGCGGTTGAGTGCGGTGAACGCGATTTTGCTACCGTCGGGCGAAGGCACTGCATCTCTAATTTGGGTTACCGCCATCTCGGCATCATCTTTAATGGGGTATTTAAATTCTAAGCGAGGCCCCATTGGAATGTTGAGGTCTACTTGGAAAGGTATTTCGGTGGCATCGCCTCCGTTTATAGGAATGCTGTAAATTTTGCCTCCGTACGAAGCTACTAGCCGTTGGCTATCGGGCGTGAACGACATGGCAGGCAACACCCCCAACGGCGCTATCGACTCTTGTTCGTCGCGCTGTACCGGGTAGGCAAGCCAGCGTTCGTCGCCATTGGTCAAATTGCGTAGCACTAGGCCGGTGTGTTCTTCAAACCTAGAGCCATATACTAACCACTTGCCATCGGGGGAAAGCGTAGGTGTAAAGGCAGAACCATAGCGCGAGGTAACCCGCTCCATTTTATCGTTTTCTAAATCGTATGCACCAATCTGATATTGCGGAAGCTGGGCGTTGTAGTTCCAAGCGCTTGTGCGCATCGAGAAGTAGACATGCTTTCCGTCGGGGCTTACGGCAGGGTCAATCACTTTCAAATTATCGGGCTTATCAATTAATTGGATACCTCCGCCACTCTCTTTGTGGTACATGTGTAGCTTAATATTACGCCTGCCGCGTGCACCAAAGATGTAATCGCCATCGGTACTCCACTCTGCTGAGAAATAATTTTGGTTTTTGTCTTTGGTAATTTGATTGTACTTCCCTGTTGCCAGCTCAAGCGTCCAGATATTATCTGCACCGCTACTATCCGACACAAACACCAGCGATTTGCCATCGGGGCTAAAGCGGGGGTGTACATCGTAGGCGAGTCCGCTGGTAACCTGCCGCGCTTTTCCTCCTTGAATGCCCATCATGTACAGGTCGCCCATCATGTCGAACACGATGCTATCCCCTTTTGGGCTTACATCAAGCGAAAGCCACGTGCCCTCGTTGGTCGTAAACGAGATAGTGCGTTCCGGCGTAAGCGGAAGCGACTTCTTCGACTTATCTTCTTTTTTGGGCGTTTCTTTTTTGGCTTTGGTGGTATCTTGCTGAAAGGTGTATGCATTGGCACTCAAAGCCAACAACCACAACACGCTGAACACCCAGCCACTTTTTGGTAAATTCATTCTTTTCATAAAAAAACTATTATTTGAATAAGCATAAAACATGTAGATACTTCTTTTGAAGAAGTATTAGCCTAAAGTAGGCAGTTATGCACAATATCTACAAGCAGAAGTTATACTAGTGGTAAGCAGAAACTTAACAGTATGGCGTAGGTGTCGGGTAATTTGTAAAATAAAGAGGTGTGCCGTAGCTTCAGCGTTTTATGCTCGTTTAATCAGATTTGTTTATTACCATGAACTATCACATTCGGAAAGGCCGCCCAGAAGATGTGCCGCATATGTATTCCCTAATCCGCGAACTAGCCATTGTCGAACGCGCCGAGCACGAGCTGGTCAATACCGAAGCACAACTTTTAGCCGATGGGTTTGGGGCGCACCCCGCTTACGAAGTGATTGTAGCAGATAGCGACGAGGGCGTGGTAGGGATGGCATTGTATTTCTACCATTACTCTACTTGGAAAGGTAAATTTTTATATTTAGAAGATTTGATTGTAACCAAAGCACACCGAGGAAATGGTTTGGGTAAACAACTGCTGGATACCTTAGTAGCCGAGGCCAAAGCGAATGGGGCAAATCGAGTGGGCTGGCAAGTGCTCGATTGGAACGAACCGGCTATTGAATTTTATAAAAAGCTAGGGGCTACCCTCGATGGCGAGTGGCTTAATTGCCGTGTGTGGGTCGATGCGTATACCGGCTGAATTAGAGGATTTTGCAGAAGAAAGCCGTTTAAAAAAAACTTTCCGAGCATTCGTTTTATTTGTGCTGAATTCACCCTAATTTTGACCGGCAAATATCATTACATTAAATATTTGCCATGTTATCAGAATCTCCCAAAGTGCTGTACGATGCACTAACCTACGACGACGTTTTGCTCGTCCCTCACTACTCTGAAGTGCTGCCTCGCGACGCTGATACTTCTACCTATCTCACCCGAAACATCAAGCTAAACATTCCGATTATTTCTGCCGCTATGGATACGGTAACGGAAGCTAGTTTAGCCATTGCGATGGCAAACGAAGGAGGGATTGGCTTTATCCATAAAAATATGTCGATTCAGGCGCAAGCCAACCAAGTGCGGAAAGTAAAACGTTCGCAAAGTGGTATGATTCTCGATCCCATCACGCTTCATTCGGAAGCTACGTTAGCAGAGGCGAATCGCATTATGCGCGAGTACAAAATTGGTGGAATTCCCGTAGTAGATGATGCCAATATCTTAATAGGAATTATCACCAACCGCGATCTCCGTTTTCAGAAAGACTTGAACCGCCCCGTTGTCGATATCATGACGAAGGAAAACCTGATTACCGCTCGGGAAGGTATTGGCTTAGAAGCAGCTGAAGATATTTTGCAAGAGTACAAGATTGAAAAACTTCCCATTGTAGATGCTCACCAAAAACTCATTGGTTTAATTACATATAAAGATATTCTGAAAAATAAGGATAAACCGTTGGCATGTAAAGATGAGTTCGGGCGCTTACGCGTAGGAGCTGCCGTAGGGGTTACACACGATATGGTCGACCGAATTTCTGAGTTGAAAAAAGCAGGCGTGGACGTAATCGGGATTGATACTGCCCATGGACACTCGCGCGGGGTGATTAACGCCCTAGAGTTGGCAAAGCAACATTTCCCCGATTTGGATGTAATTGTAGGAAATATAGCTACAGCGGAAGCCGCAAAAGCATTGGCTGCAGCCGGGGCCGATGGCATTAAAGTAGGTGTTGGCCCGGGTAGTATTTGCACCACGCGAGTAATTGCTGGCGTAGGAGTGCCGCAGCTTTCTGCTGTATTTGCAGCTGCAGAAGGCTTGAAAGGAACGGGCATTCCGTTCATTGCCGACGGAGGCATCCGATTCTCCGGCGATGTGGTGAAAGCCATTGCCGGTGGGGCTAGCAGCATCATGATCGGGTCGATGTTAGCAGGAACCGAAGAAGCTCCCGGTGAGGTAATCATCTACGAAGGGCGGAAGTTTAAATCGTACCGAGGCATGGGCTCGGTAGAGGCTATGGATGAAGGCTCGAAAGATCGCTATTTCCAAGATACTGAAGATGATATTAAGAAATTAGTCCCTGAAGGCATTTCGGCACGTGTGCCGTATAAAGGGCTGGTATCGGAAGTGCTTTACCAGCTTGTGGGGGGCTTGAAGGCAGGCATGGGCTATTGTGGCGCAAAAGATATTACAGCTTTGCAAGAAGCAAAGTTTGTAAAAATAACCGCAGCAGGTGTCCGCGAAAGCCACCCGCACGATGTACAAATTACACGCGAGGCACCCAATTACAGCCGCTAGTAAAATTTAAAAAGGTTGTCGAGTAAAGATGTCTTGCTACTCTTTTCAAGGCAGCCTTTTTGTTATTCAAACTGTTGCTGTATGGCTTCAGGAACTTGGCAGTTTTGCTTTTGGCGTGTATCGGTTACCTGAAAGATTTTCCACCTGCCATTCAGTTTTACCAACGTGAACGCATCGACACCACAATGGCTAAACTGTTTGCCTACATAAAAGGCGTAGTCGGTCCAAACATAGGCAAGATACCCATCAATTTTGACTTCGGTGTTCCACAGGGGCTCGCTCAGAGGCTCTTTGCGTGGCGTACCAATAGATGCCAGAAATGGTTGCAACTCGCCGCGTTGCAGCACCGTTTCGCCGGCTTGGGTTACCAGCACGGTGTACATATCGGGTGTGTCGGTAAACGTTTGGCGTACTAGGGCACTATCGCCTTGGTGCATCCCTTCAAATAACTGATTGATGACTGCCAACACCGCTTTTTCTTCAGAAGTATTCTGAGCGTGTACACCAATGGTTCCGAGTAGTATTACAACCCACGAAAAAATCGTTCTTTTCATAGTTTTTCTATTTTAATTGAGTACACAACTCTACGGTAAAACTGAGCAATGCTCAACCTTACAGAGGATGAACGGCTCGAATGAGAGATGAAATCCATCCGATTGCCCGAGAGGTAAGGGCGGCTGCCTACATGCCCAAGGACGGTGATACGTTAAGAGAGTTTTTCAAAAACTTCTCGTGCGGCTTCCAAACTATCTTTGTATTGCGTTTTGATGGAAGAAGCGTGTTGCTCTTCAAAAGTTTGATTAATAGAAACGGCTTCGAAAAGCGCTGCTTCTGATAAAATAAATACAATGTTCTTAATTCCGTTGCTTACGTATTGAGGGATGATGACCGTATCGTGCCAATGTTGAAAATCTACGCTCATTACTACATGGTATTTTCGAGCATCGATGATAAACCCAGAAACGCGGTGTTGCTTTATCAAGTCAACCATTTCCAGTAGGTAATGCTTGAACTCTTCGAGAGAAAGCTCTTGCGCGCCCTCAGGGGTTTGCCAGTAGATTTCAAAAATATTGAGTAATGGATTCTTGTAAACTTTCCAAAACTCTTTGGAAGCGATTAAGGCTAAATCTGTATTCATTATAGAGTTTCGTTAGGTTGGTGTTATTGATTAAGATGAGTGCCACCTTACAAAACAGTATCGCAAAGCCTATTGTTTAAATACTTAAGGAATGATGTTAGTTGGTTGTATCCCGCAGATGCTGAGTGTGAAACTTTGTCTGAAGCGAGGGCGGCCGAATTAAAAGACGCACTTTGTGTATAGTTCTTTTGTAAAATCGTTGAGATTTTAGGCTATCTTCGAGGTTGTAAATAAAAGGCTATTATACAACAGCTTACTTACTACAGCGTAAGTACTTAGTTTTCGTTATACCTAATTACCCTGCTTGGTATATGTTTCGCAAATTTTTCTGGATGGCGTTTAGCCTACTGTTTCCTACGAGCTTGGCAAGTGGGCAATCTTATGCAGACTTCACAAAAAATCCATGGTTTTGGGGAGTTTCGGCACATCCTTGGGGCTATATTGTACCCCACTCTTCTGAGTTAGAGGCGGTAGATTTAAACATGCCTTTGGGCTTGCAGCTTGAAGGAGGGTGGCATCTTAACGGACAAAAAACGTGGGATCAGTGCCGTTGCTATCCGCGTGCAGGGTTTTCGTTACTGGTTTTCGATTACCAAAACCCTGAGGAACTGGGGCAGTCTATCAATTTTACAGGCTTTATTGAGCCTTTCGTAAGTTTTCGTTCGAACTGGCAAGCCTCGTTTCGGTTAGGGGCAGGGCTATCGTACCTTACGCAAGTGTACGATTCGCTCACCAACCCCAACAACCTGTTTTACAGCTCGCCGCTAAGTTTTATGTTGCGAACTCAGCTCAACGTTCACTATCGGTTCAGCCCAAAATGGGAGGCAAGGCTTTCCGGGCATTTCCAACACATTTCCAACGGGGGCATTTCCAAACCTAATAAAGGGATGAATTTTCCGAGTGTAAGCCTAGGAGTCCTCTATGCGCCTTCTTCGATAGAACTGCCTTTGCGCGAGTATGCCCAGCCGCTCGATTCCCTCTATGCTTCGCGCTGGCAACATCGGGTGTTTTTAGCGGCAGGTATGAAAGAAATTGACGACAACAACGAGAAAAAATATCCCGCTTTTGGCGGAACCTATTACATTACCCGTATTGTAAGCCGGAATAGTGGGTTTCATTTAGGGGCAAGCTATTTATGGGATGGCTCAATGCGCATCAGGCGGCAGCAACGTGAAGAAGCCGTAAACTCCCACAGCATTTCCGTGCTTGGGGGGCATGAGTTTTTGATGGGGCGCTTTATTTTTTCGCAAGCATTGGGCGTGTATTTGCACAAGCCTAGCTCAGAACACGACACCATGTACCACCGGTGGGGGTTGTATTATCGGGCAAATCAGCGGGTGCTAGTTGGATTTAATTTGAAAGCGCATCGGCATATTGCCGATATCCTCGACTTTCGACTTGGGTACACTTGGTAAATTCACAA
>CAYMYI010000088.1:9713-11303 GCA_964394585.1 uncultured Roseobacteraceae bacterium | reverse complement strand
ACAAAAGTCGCTACCTTATTGAACGCGATAGTGTTTTATTTACCGTTTTTCTATTGAATAATTGTCTGAAATCCATGAAAGAATACATACGTTACATTCTTCTTTTTCCGCTTACTCTTGCAGGGTGTTTTTTGTGGAGTTGTACAGAAGACACCATAGAAAACTTCGGAAGCGAGAGCTCCTTCATCAAGTTCTACGGAGGCGCCGGCGAAGATATAGGCAATGCGCTACTTGCCCAACCCGATGGCTCGTTTGTGTTATTTGGAACCTCCTCTTCTTTTTCGCAGAACCGCAGCAATACTGATTTTTACTTGGTAAAAACCGATAAAATTGGAAATGAACAGTGGAGTGTGAATTTGGGCGACTCTCTGTTAAATGAAGTGGGGAGTTCGATTCAGGCAACCGCTGACGGTGGTTATGTACTATTGGGCACGCAACAAAATACGTTAGGCAATAGCAGCTCTATGTATCTAGTAAAAGTAGACTCTGCCGGGGTGCAACAATGGGCACATAATTTCGCGAGAGTGGGTAATATTATACGAGGAAATCAAATCAGTTTAACAGCAGATGGAGGATTTATCTTAGTGGGCGATATACGCTCTGCCACTGAACAGGCGCCCGAAGGGCAAGATATGTTCATTGTAAAAGTAAATGCGGAAGGGATGGAAGAATGGAGCCGCACCTATGGGTTTAACGAGCAAAAAGATGATACCGGAGTCGGGATTGTGGAAGCCTCTAATGGTGATTTTATTTGGTTCGGAAGCAACGAGATAGAACAAGGAAACGCAACGCTCACTAAAATGCGCGTAGTGCGTTCCAATGCTTTAGGCAACCTGCGTTGGGATCGGTTTTATGGTGTAGATGCAGGTGAGGTAGAAGCTAACGACATACGCCTCGACTTTCCTGGTTATATTTTGGGAGGTACTATCACCCAGAATGGGAATGAAGATATATTCGTAGTGAAAATTGATGAAAACGGAGAAGTAATTTGGCAAACTACTTTTAGGGGGCAGGCAAACGAACGTACCGGTGCTATCATTGCTTTAGCTGAAGGAGGCTATGCAGTGGTAAGTACGGTGAGTAACCCCGGAATCGTGGAAAGCAACATGCTAATTACCCTGATTGATCGCTTTGGAAACTTTACAAGTGCGGCCCTGTTCGGGCGAGAGGAGGAAGGTATTGAGGTAGTTACTGACATTGTACAAACTACCGATGGAGGCTTTGCCGTAATAGGCGGCATTTCCTTTGAGACAAACCAAATGATGTGTCTCATTAAATTAGAAACTTCGGCATTTACGCCTATCAATTAACAAACGATAAAGCTATAAAAGCCGTAAACCCATTGAAGAATCTCTTCGTTTTGAAGATAAATTCTTATTATTCAGGAATTTGTATAAGTACATAGCATTTCCGCTTCTCTTTCCTATCTGTGGTTACTCCACATTATTATCAATACATACGTAAACTCTTTTACCCTAGCTATTAAATAGGAACATTGCCATGAAAAGAATTGTACTCTTCAGTTTCTTTGTCATTTTTACCCATTTTGCATGGGCTGCGAACCCAACCATTACCAGCGCCACCTGGAAC
>CAYMYI010000088.1:0-9703 GCA_964394585.1 uncultured Roseobacteraceae bacterium | reverse complement strand
GACGAACTTGTGCTCATTTTTAATATTGTCGTTAATATTATTGATGCTGGTGGAGTAAGTGATGGATTAGATTGCTTCACACTTCCGCCTGGTGTATCTATCAACAATGGCAACTATGCACAGACATTAGCCGCAGGACTTCCTTTGACGTTACCGATTACTGCACCTGCCGGCACCACCGGCGGACTGACCGTAACTTACAATCAGGCTGGTACCAATCAAATTGTAGATAATGCTACTCCAGCCGATGAAATAAATAATGGGGCAGTTCCCGGCACCTACGTAGATACTGTTCCTCCGATAGTACGAAATGTTACCTCGAGTACAACCGTTACTACGCGTATTATAGGGCAAACCGTTTCGATTGATGTTGAATTTAGCGAAGTAGTAAATGTTACAGGTACTACCGCCCCGAACATTCCTCAAATTACCCTAGAAACCGGCACTACCGATGCAGTAGTTAATTATACTTCCGGTTCCGGCAGTAACGTTCTCACATTTGTTTATACAGTAGCTGCAGGGCATGAAAGTAGTGATTTAGACTACGAATCCGATGCGGCACTCGCTTTGGCAGGGACTGCTACCATCCGGGATGGCGATAATAACAATGCGACTTTAACACTTCCTACCCCTGGTAATCCTGGTTCGTTAGGAGCTAACGAAGCGTTTGTGATTGATGGAGTCGTGCCTACAGTAACAGGCGTAAGCGCAGCAGAGGCAAACGGTACATATTCAAACCCTACTACTTTAACCATTCAAGTTACTTTTAGTGATGCGGTAACGGTAACCAACTTCCCACGGATACAGCTCAATTCTGGGGGTAGCGTATATGCAACATATAATGGGACAGGTTCGGGTACAACAACGCTGGAATTTGATTATGCCATCGGAGTAGCCGATGTCGCCGCAGACTTAGATTATAACTCCACCACGGCACTGGAACTAAATGGCGGAACGATAGAAGATGTAAACGGAAACGCAGCTACTCTTACCCTGGCTACGCCCGGAACGCCCAACTCTTTAGGGAACAATAAAGATATTGTGATTGTAGTAACTACGCCACCTTCCCTTGCCATTGATGCCGTTAATAACATCACGCCGAATGCAGCAGATATTGCTATTGACGTAACGGCACTCGGAACGCCTAATGCAAACCGAGCAGGAGTAATTATTTATGCGCGAGATGGAACTACAAAAAACTTGACAGATGTGGACGGCATCTCTGTTTTTAGCAACCAAGTACCTATTGGAGGAACAGGCATTGCCACTGTATCGATTACCGGTATTCCGGCTACCACTCATGTTAGTTTAGTGCCATATGCGTTGCAAAACCCTAGTACCAATGTTGGCTATGGTCCTCGTGTTGACTTTTGGACGCTTGATACTGAACCTACCAATAGTATAGGTGGATTGAATGTAACATCGGCAACAGGAACAGAAATAGCCTTTTCGTTTACCGCTCCTGCTGGAGGCGCTGATGGGTACATGCGGCTTGCCACCACTTTTGCAAATGCAGCACTCCTTAACAACGATTTTGCCAACGACGTTGAAGATGGTATCCCGATAGGTTCCCAAACTAATTTAGATACCAGTCCCGCTTCGTTTACAGGAACTACACATACCTTATCAGGGCTTACACCTGAAACGCGCTATTACGCAGGATTTATTCCATATAATGTAGGTACCGACCCAAGTACCACCAACTACCGAACTACGCTGCCTACAACCATCAGTGCTTGGACGCTCTCCAGAAGACCGAATGCACACTCCACTGTATTCACAGCCACTACCGTATCGGGTACGCAAGTACGCCTCGACTTCGACCCTGCGGCCACCATCCCCAATACCGATGGCTATGTGATTTTGCGTAAAACCACTCCTTTTATTCTCGCAGATTACAATGTGTTAAATGATGGTAATACTCCTGCTGGGGGCGGTGGGGTAACCTTAGTAACTACTACTACCGGAGTGGCTGTAGATACTTATACCGATGGAGGGCTTACACCGGGTCAGACCTATCATTATGCATTGGTTCCTTATAATTGGAATGGAGCCAATGTGGAAACGTATCATTACCGTAAAGACCCTACCATTCCTATTGTTACAATCTCACCGAATGTAGCCACGGTAACAAGCCCAACTGCAAGTGTTTGTATAGACCCTGCTGCTTACAGCCCGCTTGGGGCAATTATCATAGAAGAACAGGGCACCGGCGACTTTATCAATAATGGTGGTGGTACAGAGGTACTTGTGTTGAATATGCCCGCTAATTTTAAGCTAGAAACAGGCATAGGCTCAGTAAACATTTCTGGTACCGATGTTTCTGCGGCAACACCTAGTTTATTTATCAATGAAGATAATATCGTTATTTTATACGAAGTAAGCGGAGCTACTGCAAACGATGACCGCATAGAGATTACCGGTTTGCAAGTGCGCGCTACTCCTGGAGCAACCACCGGAACAATCCGCGTGAATACAGCGAGCAGCAGCGCTGAAATTAGTGGTATTGATGGGACTACCGTGTTGGCAACACTCAATGCGGCAGGTCCTATTACATTGCCTACCCTTACTTCAAACTACCTTGGCTGTGGCGATGCACTATTTACACTTTCCACAGGCGGCGCTGTACCCGGCGGAGGAGTTTGGGAACTTGTAACGGGAACACCTGCCAATTTTACGGCAGGGCCTGCAGGGGCAAATCCAACGGCAACCTACGACCCTGCCCCGGCGGAAACTTCTGCTACATTTCGGTTACGTTCTACCACGGCAGGCTGTAACGCCGTAACCGATGAAATCACGATTCCGTTTGGGAATTTACCCACTACACCAACTACTATCACCCCTTCTGAAACTTCTCCGGTTTGCTCCGGTAGAACAGTGCAGTATAGCATTACAGGAGGCAACGCTAGCCATACATACATTTGGGATATTAACCCCGCTACCGGCTGGACGGCTCTATCAAGTTTGTCGACTTCGGGAGCTACCACTTCGACCGTTAGTATCGAATGGGACGAAAACATCGCTAGCGATGAAGTATATACCGTTTCAGTAAGGGCTAGAAATACAGAAGGGTGCGAAGATGCCACGCCTACTCAGCTATCTGTTAATGTTTTACGAATCCCCAATGTAACGGCGAATCCTCTCCCTTCCTCCTCATATCCAAGCGATAATACCACCGATATCTTGTTAAGTGGTACACCGGCAGGAGGAACATGGTCGGGGGCAGGGGTATTTTTTAGTGGAGGGAATTATTTTTTTCGTCCTTCTTTAGCCGGTAATCCTAACGGGCCTTTAGGGACGCTTTATACATTGCTATATAGTTTCACTGATAATGGATGTACCATTACAGATGGTACCGATGTAACCATTACCGACCCTTCGGCATCAGGAATCCAAGGCTTGGGTAACGGAAAGTTTGCGATATACCAAGGTTCTCAAAACTTCACACTTAACAAGCCCCCAAGTGTTTCTACAGAGCAGTTCCTTTACCTCGATTTCTTCAATTCTCCTCCTTTTGTTTTAGGATGCACTAATCCTAAAACCTTCTCTTTAGCTCCTTCTCCCGGAGCATTGGCTTTTTCGGCAACTACCACCCCTGCTGTTCCAGGTTGTTCTCCTTTGCCTCCTACTGCTGCATGGGCGACAGCGACTTTTACGCCTCGGAACATATTTCCAACGATTACTACGGACGGAATAGGTTTTTATTCTCTACTATTTGGGACTTCTTTTGAGTCAATAAGGGTATATGGTCGTCCCCCATCTCCCAACGTGCCTACTACAATTGCACTATGCGAAGGAGAGGATATTTCAACTGCCTCTCTTATCGTGGCAAGTAGTGGGGCAGTCTCATCAGTACCAATTAAATATCGTTTTTATAGCGCAAACCCGAACCCTACCAATAATTATTTAGCAGCACCTGACTTAACGGACTTGATTATAGTTGATGGAGGCACGGACGGGACGGTAAATAATACGGTTGACTATGTGGCAGATCTTGGGATTAGCACTGCTACACCGGGGACTACCAATATTTGGGTGACTCAAGTTATTGAAGACGATGGTGTGTTTGATGGAGTAGAAAGTATGCCAGTGCAGATTTCTTTTCAAGTGAGTGACCGACCAGATGCGACAACCCAAATTAGCTTAACCGATGGTGCTACCACGTACTGCAATGGCGACTTGCAAGAACAACTAGAAGTTACAAGTACATTTCCGATAGGAGGAACTGCTGTGGTTACATGGCAGTGGTCGCAAGTCGCCGATTTTTCTACCTTGGTATCTAGTGCTAGTGTGAGTTCCACCAATACTACTTCTCGCCTCAACATTCAACCTGCGCTTAATTTGGTAGTGCCCACCACTCCAGAAACTAAAACCTATTATGTGCGTCAAATTGTAGATGGATGCGCCAGCGATGGCTTTCAGATTGATCTTACCATCAATCCGGTACCACCGAACCCCGGTTTTACCCCTCCTGATGATATTTGCGAAGGCGATACGCCGGGGGTTCTTACATTGACAGGGCTCCCCGGAGGAAATTGGGAAGTATCGGCGACTTCTGCTACTACAGGCTTTGACAATACAGGCTCCGGTATTGCAGGAATCACTTTTGGAATTACAGGGGATGAAACCACAATTACGCATACAGCAGTATTGAGTGCCACCAAAAGCTATTGGGTACGCCAGCGTGTGCTAAATTGCTACAGCAATGCAGTAGAAGTAGAGTTTTTGGTGAATCCTGAACCTGCAGTTCCTACATTGAATAATGCGGGTTCTACACTTACCTACTGCGAGGGCGCAGAAACACTTAACTTAGCAGCGAATGGCACGAATACCCCAGGATATGTATGGGAGTGGTCGCAGACGGGGGCACCAGGTACTTACTTTAGAGATGGTGCTGAACCTGCCGGTTTTGATGTGGTCAACAGTTCAGGATCCTCTATTTTACAAACCACGGCGATAAATCCGTATGCATTGCAAACAACCGATGGTTCTTTTTGGGTACGGCAAGTGAATACAAACGGCACGGTTGCCAATAATTGCCAGGGGAATCCTTTGGAAATCAATATTACAGTAAATCCGGAGCCTGTGGCGCCTACGATTGCTGCAGCTCCTGCTGATAAGTGCGATTATGAAATCCCGGATGCTGTAACTGTAGGGGCAACCCCCGTAGCACCGGCATCCCCTACCGATATCCGTTGGGAGTGGTCCATTGATAACTTGAGTTTTCAACCTACGAACCCCACTGGTCTGACAGTGTTCGCCGCGGGAATTACTGTAACAAATACAGCGAATCCTGGCGGTGCTTCTTCGCGTATCAACCACCTAAATCCTCTTACCACTACTACTTCGTATTGGGTACGGCAAGTAGTTTTTGGATGCCCGGGACCATCCGTCGAAATTGAATTTACTGTGTTTCCTAAACCTGCTATACCTACGTTTACACCTCCTGCTGATATTTGCCAGGGAGATACTCCTACAGATTTACCCATTAACGGAGTGGGCACGGGTACAACACGTACTTGGCGTTTCTCTACAGCGCCCGATTTTAGTGTAGTACTGCCGGTAAATACTACTTCAAATCCAGGAGATGCCGTAGAGCTAATCCCCAATGGTTCAGGCGCTAACGCAACGATTCGCCACAACGACCCTTTAAGTGCTTCACAAACGTATTATGTACTTCAAATTGTAGATGGGTGTATAAGCGATCGGATTCAAATTGATTACAACGTTACGCCTACACCTGCTGCTCCTACTGAAAATGCAGCGATCACTATCAAAGAGTACTGTGAAAATGCTACAAACTTGGTGGTTTCTGCCGATGGCGTTGTAGGAAATACATTTGAATGGTCAACGGATAATTCTCTGTTTATCGATGCTTCTTTTGGTTCAATAACCATCAATAATACAGTAACAGGCTCTCAGTTTCAGAATGCTGCGCCACTGACCACCACAGGCACTCAAAGTGTTTGGGTACGGCAACGTACGCCTGTTCCGGCTACTCCAGGTTGTGTGAGCAATGTAACTCAAATCGATTACGAAGTCTATCCTACCCCAGCCGCACCAACATACGCTGGTGCCATTCCACAAGGATGTGCCAATGATATCCCGATTGATGTAACCGTTGATGGCGACCTTTCTTCGAATGTATTTGAGTGGTCGGCAGTATCGGCTACCGATTTTTCGCAGACACTTCCAGTTGGGGTAAGCTTTTCAAGCTCAGCGGGGCAATCTACTCTTGTACACACAGTGCCCCTCACTACTACCACCTCGTATTGGGTACGCCAAGTGGTAAACAACTGCCCGGGACCTGCTTTTGAAGTAGAGTTTGATGTGCTGCCCCTACCTGCAGCCCCTGTGCTATCGCCAGGGCAAGAACTTGAGTTTTGTTCCGATGAAACTATCGGTAATATCGAAGTAACAGGAGATGCTGCCAACACATTCGAATGGTCCGATCAAGAAGATTTTTCCAACATTCTTAGTGGTGCTGCACAAGTTGGCAATGTATCTACCTTAACACCTAATGTAACCGGCGAAGATTTGGGGGGAAGTGGTACGGTTACTTATTATGTTCGGCAGTTAGTATCAGGTACTTGCGCAGGACCTTCCCTAGAAATCGAAATCGAAATTATTCCAAAGCCAAACCAGCCAACCATTGTAGGAGAACAGCCTACATATTGTTCAGGGGAAACGTTAGAGGCTATTTCGGCTTCTGGTGATGGAGGTGCCGATTGGGAGTGGTCTGATCGAGAAGATTTTTCTAGTATTATTGGCTCGGAAGCAACCTTAAATAATCCGATAGTACTTACAAATGAGACCGATGCTGTGCGAACGATAACCTATTACGTTCGCCAAGTAAACGACGACTGCGAAAGTGAAGTACAAACCGTGGATATTCAAGTGGCGCCTGTCCCTGCAGCTCCCGAAGTGGAGCCGCCTGCCCCTTTCTGTACCGGAAGTACCGTTACAGCTTTACAAGCTACAGGCGAAAACCTTCGGTGGTACAGCAGTGCTAACTTAGGCGAATCTAACCTTGTAGGAAGTGGGGAATCCTTCGTTCCTTCTACAAGCGTTGTAGATAATTCAGTTCCCGGCACTAGCCGAGTATATGTTACCCAAACTATTAATGGCTGTGAAAGTATTGCAGCAGAAATACCTATTATTTTTAATGCACTACCAAACCCTCCGGTAGTTACCCCTGAAATTACGTACTGCTCGGGGGAAACCATTGCATCAATATCGGCAACAGGCAACAACCTAAAATGGTATAGCGAAGAAACTTTAGAGAGTGTCGTGGGCGAAGGGCAATCTTTTACTCCTACGATACCCAATGAAGTGTCTACTACTACTCGATACTCGTTTTACGTAACACAAACTTCAAACGATTGCGAGAGTGAGCCGGCACGAGTAGAAATTACGATTAATCCTAAACCTACCGTTTCTATTGGCGGGTTAGCAGCCGCATATTGTGCCGATAGCGCCCCTGCCGAACTAATTGGTTCCCCTGCCCCTGGTGAAGGGGCTACAGGAATATTTACCGGTTCTGGCGTGCGCCTTAGTGGTAATACTTACGTATTTGACCCTGCCATCGCCAATATTGGTGTACAGACCATTACGTATGAGTTTACAAATGAAAACGGATGTGTAGAAAGAGCAACACGAGAAGTAGAAGTAAGACCGTTCCCTGAAGTAGACTTTTCAGGCTTTAACGATGTACGAGAATATTGTATCGACGATGCCGAGGTAACCCTAGTGGGCGAACCTGCAGGAGGTGTATTTTCAGGTAGAGGCATCGTTGGAGGAACCGCTACGTTTCGCCCAGGCGATGCAGAAGTTGGTGAGCACCCCATTACGTATACCTTTACCGATGCAGGCGGTTGTACAAACCAAAAAACGATTACCGTAACAGTAGTAGCAAGCCCCATCGTAACCTTTATTGGGTTTAATTCGGAAAGAGCTTACTGTATCGACAATGCCCCTGTGCAACTAACGGGGCAACTTTCAGGAAATCCTATTGATATAGGGACTTTCTCAGGGCCGGGCATTGAAGGAACTACATTTAACCCTGCTATAGCAGGATTAGGCAGGCATACCATCCGATTTGAGTACGAAAATGCAAGTGGGTGTTCTTCGTTCCAAGAACAAGAAGTGCAAGTAAACCCGTTACCTTCCGTAACTCTTGTGATTGCAGGTTCAGAAGCTCCACAGGAGTTCTGCGAAAGCGAAGGGAGAGTGGTATTAAGCCCCAGCCCTCCTGGAGGCCAGTTTACCTCGCTCGATGGTGCCGTTGCATTCCAAGGCAACAACTTACTCACCGAATCGACTCCAATTGGAGAGCACACTATTCTGTATACCTATACCGATCCTACCACCCGATGCTCACAGACTGTTTCGAGGGTAATCGTAATTAATCCTGCACCGAAAGTAGACTTCAATGCGGTGGTATCGTGTAACGATGTGCAAGTACAATTTGAGGATCTTACTACGCTTGCCGATGGTAGCGAGGTGGTTTCATGGCAGTGGGAATTTGGTGATGGTAACGAATCGCAGCTGCCTTCTCCACTTCATACCTATCAAAACCGTGGTAGCTATACAGTATCGCTCACGGTGGTATCTGCCGATGGTTGTGAAGCAACTACTGAAAAAGAAGTATTTATCGGTGATTTGCCTGAGTCTTCTTTTGAGTTTGCCAATGTTTGCGAAGGGCAAGAGGTAGCCCTTAACTTGAATTATAGCATTGTAAACCCTGATCAGCTCGGGCGTATCGAATGGGATTTTGGTGATGGATCTTCCCCTGTGTTGTTAGAGCAAGATGAACCCATCACACACCGTTTCCCTACGATAGGTACTTACACCATCCGCCTTACTGTAGAAACCGAACAGTTCTGTTCTAATACGGTAACCAGAGAAATTTCTATTTTCCCTTCGTTCCTTGGTGAAAATGCTGTGTTTCCGTATAAAGAAGACTTTGAAAATGGAACCGGTGGGTGGATCGCGAAAGGGGATAGCAGCACATGGCAGCATGGCGAACCAAGTGGAACTCAAATTTTAGCAAACTTGGCAAGCCCGAATGCTTGGGTAACTAACCTAAGTGGCTTCTACAAAAACAACGAGCAATCGTATGTAGAAGGTCCTTGCCTTGATTTACGCACATTAGAACGCCCCATGATATCATTAAATATTGCTATTGATAGCGATTTTGGACGCGATGGTGCCGTGTTGCAATACACTGCTGACGATGGGAAAACCTGGCAAAATGTAGGAAACCTCGAAGACCCTATTTTCTGGTATAACTCTGATAATGTGATTGGTACCCCCGGAAATCAGAACTTTGGAGAAGGGAGCTTCGCCTGGTCGGGTAGGGTTGAAGAAGGCGAAGTACCCGCCGGATGGGTAAACGCACGTCATTTCTTAGATGATATCAAAGACAATGAAATCATCCGTTTCCGAATTGCCTTCGGAGCCGACGCATCGTTTAACCAAGCTGATGGCTTTGGCTTTGATGATATTTGGATTGGTGAACGTTCTAAAACTGTGTTATTGGAATCGTTTACCAATGCCGCTCAACAAGCCGATGCCCTCGCCATGCCTTTAGTATATGATCTGCTCAACGAGAAGAGTAAGGATGTGGTGGCTATCAATTACCATGTAGATGTACCCGGTTTTTCAGATCCTTTTAATGAAATTAACACACTCGACCCAAGTG
>CAYMYI010000087.1:0-18442 GCA_964394585.1 uncultured Roseobacteraceae bacterium | reverse complement strand
ATCGGCTGGGGGTCTATACCATGCTGTTAGAAATTTAGTATGCCCTAGCCCAAGAAAAAACATTTTATTACCACGGATATTCGTATAACATTCCATCTTTTTACGATTATAAAAAGCGGTTTAATGGCTTAGAAGCCTACGATTGGCACATTTGGAAACCCTTGGAGCGCTTGAAGGGGTAAATGGCTTTTTCGTACGTGTTTTTCTTGCTATCTTCCATCAATGGAAATGAAAACAAGAAACTTACACCTATCTAACTATGAAGGCTTTTGACAACAAGAAATCTCGTAGAAAATTTATTAAAAACGTAGGGATTGCCGGAGCAGCAATTACTATTGTGCCTCGCCACGTATTAGGGCGTGGTTTTGTAGCCCCTTCCGATACTTTTTACATTGGCGGAATCGGGGCAGGGGGTAAAGGATATTCTAACCTCACGGGCTGTGCTGAAAGTAAAAATGTGAAAATTGCCGCACTTTGCGATGTAGACGACGAACGGGCTCAGCGTGCGCGCGATACATTTAAAGAAGCCAAGTACTACAAAGATTACCGCAAGATGCTCGATGCCGAAACAGGGCTCGATGGCGTAATTATTTCTACACCCGACCATATGCATGCCATCCAAACTTTAGATGCTATGCAACGAGGCAAGCACGTGTACGTAGAAAAACCCCTCACCCACGATATTTACGAAGCCCGCCAGCTTACAGAGGCTGCCCATAAATACAAAGTGGTAACCCAAATGGGCAACCAAGGTGCTTCGGGCGATGGTGTTCGTAAGATGCAAGAGTGGTACCAAGCCGATATTATTGGCGACGTAGAAGAAGTGTGGTGTTGGACCGATCGCCCCGTATGGCCTCAGGGTATTCCGTGGCCTACAGAAAAAGCCAAAGTTCCCAAAACCCTCGATTGGGACTTGTGGTTAGGAACTGCACCTCAGAAAAACTATGTAGAAAACTTAGTGCCTTTTAATTGGCGGGGTTGGTGGGATTACGGCACCGGTGCCCTAGGCGATATGGCATGCCATATCATCGAGCCGGCTTTTAAAACCCTGGATTTAGGCTATCCCCTTTCGGTAGAGTGCAGCGTTGGGTCGGTATATGTCGGCGAGTTTAACCGAGGATATTTCCCCGATAGTTGTCCGCCCTCGTCGCATATTGTACTCATGTTTCCTGAGCGCGACGGTAAGCCCCCTGTTAAATTACATTGGATGGATGGGGGCATTCAACCCACACGCCCCGAAGAGTTGGGAGCCAACGAGCCTATGGGCGATGGAGGCAACGGTGTCATCATTCGTGGCACGAAGGGTGTAATCATGTGCGATACCTATGGCAGAAACCCTCGTTTGCTACCTTCTAAATTAAATGAGTACGTAAACGTGCCCGAGACGCTTCCTCGTGTACCTGAAGGGCATCATTTACAGTGGGTAAATGCGGCAATGGCAGGGTACAAACAGAAAGAATGTAGTTCCGATTTTGATATTGCAGGCCCGCTGACCGAAAGTATCTTGATGGGCAACTTGGCAATTCGCAGTTTCGATTACCGCGAAAAAGATAAGAAAAACCCCGATCGCTGGAACTACCCAGGGCGTTATATAAAACTTCTTTGGGATGGCCCCAACATGAAAATCACCAACTTTGAGCCGGCAAATGCATTTGTGAAACGCGAATACCGCACCGGTTGGTAATAGGCTGATTTACCCTTGAAATAACTAAGGCTGTTTCTTTCGAAGCAGCCTTTTTTTTAATCTTTACAGAAAAAAAATTTAAGGTTCCATTTTTCTCGCGCCATCTTTCCCTTCTTTCAGGTTGTAATAAATCCGTTGGGTAGGATACGCGAAGTCGATGTTATCGTGTATAGCGAAAGCATCGAGGATGCTTTCCCAAATGAGTTGCTCGGTGCTTCTTCGTTTTTTGGGGTTACACAGATAGCGCATCGTAAGCATTACGCCACTATCTTTAACAGAAGTATAAACAATAGGGGTGAGCACGGAATAGAAAATCATATACTTTTCAGAGGCTTGCAATAGCTCTTTTTCCGCTTCTTTAGAAATATGCTCGGCATGTTGTTTCACAATGTCTTCGAGGATGCTTTTTGCTAGGCGCCAATCGCTCTCAAACGTAACCAATACGCCTATTTCGTTCCAAATATGAGGAAACCCCTGGGTAAAGTTTGCCTGCGGTTGCTCGAAAACTTTACCGTTAGGTACGTGAATAATGCGGCTGGTGCTTTGGTCGGCATCTACCCAATTGCGGATTTCGTTGAGGGTAAATTGGAAAAAACGGATATCAATTACATCGCCGGCGATATCGCCAATCTGAATGCGATCGCCTACTACGAAAGGTTGCCGAGTAATAATAAAAAGCCATCCGGCAAAATTGACAATCGGTACTTGCAAGGCAATGGTAAGGCCTGCGGTTACCAGCCCGAAGAACGTAGCGATAGAATCGAACCGGTCTACCCAAATGCTGCTAATCACTACGATGAGCAACCCCCAATACACATTGCGAATTCCATTGCGCCATTGGTAACGGCTTTTCGCGTCGGTTACACGCCGGAACATGATTTTTAGTGCTATATAGCGCAAAAACCAAAGTCCAAAGAGGGCTAATACCGAGAGTAGTATATTGATTTGTATAGCGGAGTGGATTCCCCAGCTATCTTCAATCCATTTCGAAATATTCATACGATTCGTTAGGTTGTGAGCGAGGCAAAAGTTACAAAAAAGCCTAGCGCATTAACTACGCTAGGCAAAGATTTTCTCCCACAATGGACGTAAGTTATCCCTCGTGCATCCATGCTTTTTTACCGAGCAACTCTTCTTCAGTTTCGCGGTAGTCTGGGTCATCTACGCAACAGTCTACCGGGCAAACTGCCGCACATTGAGGCTCTTCGTGGAAGCCCATACACTCGGTACATTTATCGGATACGATGTAGTAAAACTCGTCGGAAAGCGGTTCTTGGGGCGCTTGTGCATCGATGCTGGTACCGTCTTCCATGGTTACTTCTTTGAGGGAAGTTCCTCCTCCCCATGTCCATTCTACACCCCCCTCGTAGATAGCGGTGTTGGGGCATTCTGGTTCGCAGGCACCACAGTTGATGCACTCATCGGTGATCATAATAGCCATAATCGTATGCTGTTTTAGTGTGATATCAAATTAGTTACTATAATATATAATACAAAGGTACTTTGGGGGGTATTTTGTTCAAAAAAATCTATTAATTCAGAATGTTTATACACTAGCAATTTATAGGGTAAGAGGAACTTGCCAACTCCGCAGCGTTTTTTGGAGATATACATATGAAAAAGTTAGGCGTGCTACTTCCCATTATTTTTTACGGCGCGAAGCATACCGCCTGAAAATGTATAGCCTAATGATGATAAACATAACAAAGAGCAGAATTAGGCTGCTGAAGGTTTCTACAAACCAGTCCATTTGGTTAAACCATCGGTCGAATGGCTGGTAGTTGGTACTTAGTAGGGCAATCCAGATTTGGGGTAAAATAAGTACTGCTAGTAGCATTTCGAGTTTGCCGGCTCGGCGCTTCAGTTGAGCTTCTTCAGCATCGCGGCGTGCGAGTTCTTCTTGTTGGCGTTTTTCTCCAATAATTTGGTTGAGTTCAAGCACTTCGGCTTTTACCTCTTCAAAAAGCTGTGGGATGCGCAAATTATCGCGGCAGAGGTAGTAAAAGTCGTTTTGTTGTGTATAATGCGATACTTCTTGGAACAAGCATTTTAATTGAATGCGCGAAAGGCGTTCTACCAATTGTGAGAGCGCATCGGTAGTAGGGTCAATCCCTCCTTTAAAAAGTTCGGTAGTATCAGAGGCTGCCATAATAAGGGCAACGCGCTGGTGGTATGCCAATAAATACACCCAAATCATACGTTGGCGTACTACGTTATCGTAATTGCTAAGGAACGTTCCTTGCGCTTCTTTGCCTACATTTACAAAAATGATGGCACCTTCTACCGAGGCGCCGTAGTGCACTTCCCGAAAGGTTTGGGCTACTTCGTTGCTGTGGCTCAAAAACCAATCAGACGGGTGATATTTTTCGTTATAGATGCGGCGCAACCTAAATAATACCTCCTCTAAGTCGGAAGGAGGCAACTCTTCTTTGGTTTGTACATAGCTGAACGCCTGCAGCCTGTTGGGAGAAAGGCGCTCGTGAATGGTTGGGTTAAACTGGTTGAGCAGGTAACTAACCAACGAACGAATATTCCACAAGTGCGCCCGTTCGGGCTGTGCAATGTCAAACTCTTTGGTGATGGTATCCGATAAGATTTGCTCGCTTGTATGTGCTTTAGGGTGCATATTGCGGGGCGTAGCGATTTTTTCTACTTGCCCGGCAGCGTAAATTCGCAGGCGATAGTTTGCCTTAATCAGGTCGGTTGTATTTTGGTATGGGGTAGCGAGCGACATGCCATAAGAGAGGATGCCTACCGAGGTGAGCGGGACATAAAAAATTTTTGGAGAGAGGATGGAGGCATCGTGATAGAGCGAAAACTCAATGAGGTCGTCATCATTTCCCATCTGATGAGTCCGCCGAAATAAGTTTCTGAACAGGTACATGGCTTCTTTTTCCTCGCCCGAAAGTTTACCCTGCTTCAACTCGAATAGAAGCGCTTCGTTAGGGTCAACGTGTTCTAAGGCTCTGTTATGGTTGCGGGTAAAAAATGCCTGCACATGGCTAAATAGAAAGGAGTCGTCGGGCATGAGTTGGCTTTGTTGCCAAATGCTTTGCTTGTTGAACTGTGCCAGAGTGTTTTCAGGCACACGGAATGCATACAAAAAGAGGGTGAAAGAGTGTTGGATAGGAAACGACATACAGGCGAGGTGTTTTCTTTTCAAAATAAGAAAACCGTCGCAAAATATACAGGACGCATGAAAACTCTTGCCTAAAACATAAGGCACACACTAAGTAAGCTTTTCGGGCAAACCTTGTATTTTCGTGTATGTAGTACTCTAAGAAGTTTGCCAGCGCATGACAGCCAAAACCGTACATAACCTCCCGAAAGAACCATACAAAAAATTTTTTGGAAGAGAAGAAACGATCGAAAAAATTGCTAAAACGCTTTTGAAGGGTGGAACATTCATCGCTTCGTTAGATGGGGTAGGGGGGATTGGTAAAACGGCACTAGCGCACTACTTCTGTAAAAATGTGGTAATCCCCGAACGTAGGTTTAACTACTTAGTGTGGATCACCGCTAAGGATACCGTTTTTGATCCGTTTGCTACTGAATCGAACATTAAACATATCAATGTTCACTTCAAAGGATTGGAAACCTTGTTCGATACGCTGATTGAACTATCGGGTTTCAAAGAAGAATTTGAGGGCAGTCCGCTCGAAGAGCGAAAGGCTTTTTTTGAAGAAATTGTGAAAACCGAACCGGTGTTTTTTGTGCTCGATAATTTGGAAACTATCCACGACGAAGACTTTTTCAAATATATCTTAGAAGATTTTAACCTGTTTAGTGGAGAAAACCGGCATTTGAAAGTGCTGACCACCAGCCGTAAGCGCAAGAAAATTGCCGATCACCCGATCGAAATTGAAGGACTTTCGCCTACCAAAGCCTTAGAGATGCTGTACTATTTCGCTTCGAAGCTGAACCGCGAACCGGTGTACGACATCATCAATGCAACCGAATACGATAACCTCCGACTGATTGAAAAGCTGGGGTGTGTCCCCATGCTCATTGAGTTTACCGTGGCACAGCTTTCCAACGGCACCAAAAACCGAGGGCAAATTTATGCAGAGTTAGAAGGGTTCCCCGCAGTGGATAGCCTGAAAGATGCCGAAAAACGCCGCAACGTCATTTCCGAAATCATCAGTTTTCAGTTTCAAAACATGTACGAATCGCTTAGCGAAGACCATACAAAAGTGCTGGAGTACATCGTCGCTTGGTTGAAAAACAAAATCAACCATAAAACGCACGATATCTTGAATTTGGAAAAACTAATGAATTTTACCGATGACCTTTCGCGGGGAAAGCTCCAGGAAATCCTCGACGACTTGCAAGACCATAAGTTCATCACGATGGACGAAAAAACGCTGAGTGTTAACATGATGGCAATGCATTTTGTGCAGCGTAAATACAAAACCTACAACTCTGCCGAACAAGAAGTGATGGAGTTTAAAAATGTGCTCATGCAGCAAGTAACCGATGAAAAAGACGAACTTGAGGTGATGCTAGAGCATATTGATAAAAAGCTGATTGCCGAGAAGAAATACAATCGTGCTGAAATACGCTTGCAGAAATTGCTCGATATGCGGCAAGATGCCAGGATTTACCACAAAATCGCTACAGTGCAAACTGCCAAAGGCGAGTACGACCGCGCTTTCAATAATTTTGAGATGGCAATCCAGCTCGATGAACGCGCCGTACAACCCTGGCTCGATTGGATCGATATGGAAGATGCCCAAGGTGAATTGCGACGCGAAACCGCTATTATGCAAGCGCAGAAAGCCCTGCAAGCTACGAATGCCCATATTAATGTGTTAAAGCGCCTACTTGACCTTTACGCTAAATATGAACGCTTTCCCGAAATGCGTGCTGCAATGAAGAACCACCGCAAAAAGTTTCAGGCAGACCCCCAGCGAAAGCTCGATTTACTCTCGTTGCTTCGGCACAGTGCCGATATTGAACGACAAATGCCCGACCTCAACTCTGAAGGAAACCTGTATTTGGAAAACATCAATAAGCTCATTAACTACGAAACAGATATTTACACGCGGCTCGATTACCTACACGAAAAACGCAAAGTTGCCCAAGAAATGCGATGGTACGATGAACTCAGCCGTGCCGACGAGATGATTCAGCGCTTAGAAGGCAAAGCACTGCACGACCTCCCCCGGTTGGTCGCTAAAATGAATCGACTTTTTTACAACGAGGAGCAATACGCTGAAGCCGAACGAACTGCCCTTACCATAGTAGGGTGGGTAAATGTAGGTGAGCATTCTGCTAAAGATATCAAATGCTTTCAGTCGGCATACCGCGTGCTGTTTGAACTGTATAAAAAACGAAGCGATTACCAACGGATTTATGATACGTACCAAAAAGCGGAAAACATTTGCCAAGCCGATACCCAATGCCAACGCTTCTACGAAAGTGCTGTGGAAGTGCTGAAAAAGCAAAAGAGAGAAACCAAAGAAGAAGAAATTAAACGCCAGGTAGGCAGACTCGAACAATTAATGCGCTCGTTCATTATGGCTCTTTTTGACCAGGACGATGAAAAACTCATCGCTTTTGTACATGAGAGAGGAAAAGCAGAATGGGTAGATCGATGGAAGCTATTGCGCCGGCGTGCACAAGGAGGGTACGACCCGATCATCCATTACTCAGAGTTTGGGCAATTGGTGATGCTGTTCTCTAACCTGAAAAAGGAAATGATTGCCAAAGCAAACATCGATGAAACCACCGAGGCAGAAACTCTAGAAAAATTTAAACGGAAAATCTCTGTGTGCAATCATACGTTGTTCAATAGCATTTTAGAAGGCCGTAATGCAGGGTTTCATGGGCGGTTACCTCTTAAAACTTGGGATGAACTTGAAGAACTGAACATCGACCTGAAAAGGGTCATTCGGTCTATTGAACAAGTACAAGAAGTGTTGGAGGCTACTAGGTAGTATGATGAATGAAAGACGTAGGAAGGCGACCTTTCATTCATAAATCTTTTTTAATTTAAGAGAAAGAAATAAGCGAGTTTATTTCGGCTCAAATTTATTTTTTATTTTTCTTTTAAGATTATGGCACAGTACGAAGCAATTTTACCCGATATCGAAGTGAACGGGCAAACGGTTCTATCGTTTGTGAACTCCATGGAATTGGGAATGGAAAGCCGTTTAGAAACGCTGCAAAAACACGGGATTGACCCCAAACCACAGCAGTGGTATCCGCAACAAGCGTGGCTCAATGCTTTTCGAGAGTTGGGCAATATGCTAGGCGAAATGAATTTATTCATGATTGGTAAGGCAATTATTTCTAATGCAGACTTTCCCCCGATGGAAGGCTTAGAACACGCGCTGCGTTCTATTGATGTAGCCTACCATATGAACCACCGGCGCAATGGGCAGGTGATGTTTAACCCTGAAAACGGCACCATGCTCGAAGGAATAGGCCACTATTCGCTTACGGAGTTCAATGCGGAAAGCCGACAAGCAAAAATGGTGTGCGATAACCCATATCCGAGCAAGTTCGACGAAGGCATTATTATCCAGGTATTGCGAAACTTTAAGCCTGAAAACTCCATATCCCAATCGGTACAATTGGATACCACCCAAGAAACGCGTAAAAACGGAGGGAACTCTTGTACGTATCTTATCACGTGGTAAATCATTTTTTATAAGAAAGGATAGCAGCATATCTGTTATCCTTTTTGTATTAGTATGTTTTTTGTACGTTGGGCTTCTGCGCGTTCTCAACTTATTCGTTATTCTCCAGATTATCACAGAGATTTGCCCCCAAACTCAGCCATTTATGATAGAGGGACTACGGAAAATAAATTATCGCTCATTCTATTTTTGGTTTTTTGCTATTGTGGTGGTGTATACTTTTTACGACTACATCGAGCATATTTTGCGTCCAAACTCCGATTTTGCACGGCATCCCTTTATGTGGTTGCTATTTACCTTAGCGAGTATATCGGCATTATTCATCATTACCTTCGGGCTTACTAAACTGATGGAGCGGCTGTGGCAGCGCAAGCATCTTATTTTTGAAATTAGCTCTTTTGCCATTTGGGTAGTGTTGCATGTTACTGTGCTTGGTCCCTTGTTTAATTCAGTGTTATGGCCGTATAGTACCTTGTTTTTCCAGTTTGAATTTAGTGCGTTTTTCGTTTTGGTGGCATTTTATGTATTGCTGCGCATTGGGTTTTATCTTGCTTTACAACGGAAGACCCACAACAGTTAGCCGATCTTGCATTTTCCATTGATATCGATTTGGCTAACATTTCGGCTTTCGTTCTTATGTGGGAAACACCGCAACTTTTGGTAACACTCTCGAAATTACGTTTATGCAATGTAGAATATTCTACGAACGCGATCTTTCACATTCGTGAGGATTTCGTAAGGAATGGTGCCAATCGTAGCGGCTACTTCGGTAACAGGTCGACCTTCTCCAAAAATAATTACCTCATCTTCTTCTTGTGCTTGTGGAATGTGGGTAACGTCTACCATGGTCATATCCATGCACACATTACCTATTACTGGTGCTAGCTTTCCATGGATTAGCACGCTGCCTACGCCTTGGCTAAACCGGCGATCGAATCCATCGGCATACCCAATGGCAATGGTAGCAATACGCATGGGTTCCTTGGCTTTTCCATACCTGCCATAACCTACAGTATCGCCGGGTTGCAAAATTTTAATTTGCGAAATAGTAGTTTTGAGCGTTCCAATGGGCTGCAAGGCTTGTGGGAACATTTGGTTGACTTCAATACCATACAAACCGATTCCGAGCCGTACCATGTCCATTTGATGTTCGGGATAGCGTACGATGCCTGCTGAGTTCAACATATGTTTCGTAATGGTGTAGCCTAACGCCTGCTCGAGTTGCAGCGCCATTTGCTGAAATTGCTGAATTTGAATTTGAGAAAATGCATGCTCTTCGGGCGTATCTGCAGCCGCTAAGTGGCTAAATGCCGTAGCGACTTTCAGGGTGGGGTACGCTTTTATGTATTGGGTTACAGCCTCTATTTCGGTAGGTTCAAAGCCCAACCGGTGCATTCCGGTTTCTAGTTTTAAGTGAATGGAAATAGGGTGATTTGGATGCTGTGTTTTTAGAAAGGTAAGAAACGATTCTAAATGACGAATGCTGTAGATTTCAGGTTCCAAGTTGTACTGAAGTAACAATTCATAGGTTTCGGGCAGAGGGTTCATCACCATGATGGGCAGCCGAATCCCCTTTTGTCGCAGTCTCACTCCCTCGTCGGCATAGGCTACGGCAAGGTAATCTACCCCCTGGTATTGCAGTACATCGGCTATTTGGTGGCTTCCGCTACCGTAAGCAAAGGCTTTTACCATCACCATAATTTTGGTGCTCGGCTTCAGAAAACTTTTGTAAAACTTTAAGTTGAAAATGATTGCCTCTAAGTTAATTTCGAGGCGTGTGCCGTGCAGCTTTTGCTGAAGTCGGTTCACAATGCGCTCGAATTGAAACGAACGCGCTCCTTTCACCAAAACAATTTCCCCTTGGAATGGGGTGCCGTGGTTGATATGCTGTAATAAGGCTTCGGTATCTGGAAAAAATGCTTGCTGAGGGATTGCAAATTTTGAGGCAAATCGGCTAATTTCATCGCCTACACCCCATAGCCGAGTGATATTCCGTTCAGAGAGCCATTGGGCAATTTGAGGATATAGCTCTTCGGGGGCTTGCCCGGTTTGTTGTAAATCGGAAAGGATGAGGGTAGCTGCTCGGTGTTGGCGGTGTTGTGCCAAAAAATCGAGTGCTATTCGCAGGCTGAGCGCATCGTTACTATAAGAGTCATCAATTAATAAATTGCTTCCTTTCCCTTCTTTTAACTCTAATCGCATAGGAAGATTTTGCAACTGGTTCAGGCGCTCTTGTATGGTACTTGTATCAATGGCAAGAAATAGCATGAGCAAGATACAATGAACTGCATTTTCGATGGATGCCGAATCGGTAAATGGCAACCGGAAGGTATGCAAAACTTGCGTAACCGTGTGTTTTAACCTAATATCGGTGTGTTTTGCACCATGCGCTATCACACTAAATTGCCATAGAGCTTCGGGACTATTGCCCCAGCTCCAGTGTTCTACATGTTGGAGGGTTTGCGCTTCGGATACGATCAGGGGGTAATCTGCCCGATAAATGAGCGTATGAACGTGCCGAAAGAGTTGCATCTTTTCGCGTACTTTTTCCAATCGGTTCGCAAAGCCCTCGTCGTGGGCAGGGCCAACATTCGTGAATATGCCAATAGTAGGCTGTATGATGCGCTCCAATGCCAACATTTCATTTTTCCGAGAGATGCCTGCTTCGAAGATACCTAGGTTATGATAGGGCTTCATCTCCCATACAGAGAGGGGAACGCCAATTTGCGAATTGTAGCTTTTAGGACTTTTGACAATGCGGAAATGAGAAGGGAGCAACTGGTAGAGCCACTCTTTTACGATAGTTTTTCCATTGCTACCGGTAATGCCAACTACTGGGATAGAAAACTTCGCTCGATGGTGGGTTGCCAAGGCTTGCATGCACCGTAGTGGGTTTTCCATTGCTTGGAACGTTGCCTCAGGGAATTTTTTTGGGGCATCGTTGGGGATTTGCCGTACTACAAAATTGCGGACTCCTTTTTCATACATTTCCGGAATGAATGTGTGCCCATCTTGGTAACGCCCCCGAAAGGCAAAAAATAGGGTGTCTTTGCCGCTAATCAGTTTTCGGCTATCGTAGAGGAGGTAGTTTTTTTGCCAGAAGGAGTCGCTAAAATCAATTGTGCTGGTTTGCATATTTACATAATCCCATCGTCTTTTTTAGCAGGCATCAGGTAGCGCGTAGAATCGGAAACCGCTGTCTGCTTTTGGTACTTCGAGCAATCGAGCTCGATAGATAGGCCAGTAGAAGGTTCGGGGAAGGGTCCTTTGGTATATCCAAGGTCTTCATCGGCATATACTTTTTCTGTATAGTGGGCAAAAATAGGCATTGCTTGGTGCGAGCCTTGTCCGTACCGAATACTGCGGAAATGAACGCTTCGGTCTTCGGCACCTACCCACACTCCGGAAACAAGTTCTTTGGTAATGCCCATAAACCAGGCATCTGAATAGTTAGAGGTAGTACCGGTTTTCCCTCCTACTTCGTTTGCTTTCTTGAAATCATTTTGCCACAAACGCATGGCAGTACCATTTTTCTCTTCAAGGGTACCTCTCAGCATGTATGTCATGATGTACGCAGTTTCTTCATCAAGTACCTCTCTGTTTTTAGGTACTTGCCGGTAAATGACTTTACCGTTTTTATCTTCAATATGAGTTATAAAGATGGGTTCTGTCCAAACTCCACGGTTTACAAAGGTACCATAAGCACCCACCAAGTCGTACACGCTTACATCGCTCACACCTAAACTGAGGGCAGGTACAGAGTCGAGCGGAGAGGTAATCCCCATTTTACGAGCATATTGCACAACGGTGGCAGGGTTCATTTCCTTCATTAAGTAGGCAGCTACCGTATTCACGGATTGTGCCATAGCCTGCCTTAGGGTTAGGGTAGCCCCACTATACGAACCACTGTTGCGTGGAGTCCACGTTTCGCCGGTAGGTAAATCAAAAGCAATGGGGACATCTACTACTTGGAAACACGGATGAAATCCTTTTTCGTTGATTGCCGCTGCATATACGATAGGTTTGAAGGTAGAGCCGGGTTGCCGGAAACCTTGCTTCACATGGTCGTATTTGAAGTACTTGTGGTTAATTCCGCCTACCCATGCTTTAATATGCCCTGTGTACGGATCCATCGACATCATGCCGGCATGCAAAAAGTGTTTGTAATACCGCAGTGAGTCTACCGGGCTTAACACCGTATCTTTTTCAAAATTTGGCGTATCCCACGTAAATACGGTAATGGAATCGGGTTTATTGAGGTAATAATCAATCGAATCGGTTTGTGTGCCGTATTTTGCTTTTAATGTGCGATAACGTTCTGTTTTCTTAATTTCTCGTTCTAAAAAACCTTTTAGTTCGTGGAAGTTTTCGTCGATCCAAGGGTTGCGCCCTTTCCAATGTTCAAAAAATAATGGCTGGTACTCTTGCAGATGCGCTACTACGGCTTCTTCAGCATATTGCTGCATTTTAGAGTGTATGGTAGTGTAAATTTTCAAGCCATCTTCAAACAAATCGTATCCGTTTTCTTTGCACCAATCAAGCAGAAACTTGCGAACTTCAGAACGGAAATAGGTAGCCGAACCGGTGTTATGGTTTTCTACTTGGTAGGCGTTGAGGTCGATAGGTAGTGCGGCTATCGAATCGTATTCAGAAGCAGTGAGGTAACCGTATTTTTCCATCTGCTTGAGCACTACATTGCGGCGTTGGAGCGAGTTTTCGTAGTTGAGAATTGGGTTGTAACGCGTTACAGCTTTTTGCAAACCAATTAGCACGGCGGCTTCTTGCACATTTAAATCATTAGGCTCTTTGTTAAAGTAGGTTTGTGCAGCTACTTTAATCCCGAACGTATTACTTCCAAAATCGACGGTATTTAGGTACATCGTCATGATTTCTTTTTTGGTGTATGCCCGTTCGATTTGCACCGCTAAAATCCATTCTTTCATTTTAATGATAACCTTTCCTAAGATAGGAGTGTCTATCAGTTTGCCTTGTAGCGTGCTATCGGTTCTGGTATTGAACAGTTTTTTTGCCAATTGCTGTGTAATCGTACTCCCTCCCCCTTTCATGTTCATGGTGATTACGCCATATGCTACGCGTCCTAAGCTGCGTAAATCGATTCCACTGTGTTCTTCAAAACGGATGTCCTCTGTGGCTTTCAAGGCATTAATTAGGTTTGGCGAGAGGTGTTCATACTCTACTTTCACACGGTTTTGGCGATAGTATTTCCCTAATAGCACACCATCGGCAGAGTATAGTTCTGAAGCAAGTTCGCTACGAGGGTTTTCCAATTGCTCATAATCGGGCATGCCTCCGTACCACCCATGCCAATCGTTATAGATAGAAACTAAGAAAAGATAGACGGCTACAATACCAACCCCTAGCGAAATCCAAATTAATTTTATGAGCTTCAGAAACATAAGGCAAACAGTTTTTCAGAAAATGGATTGCACAAAATTAAGGATTTGCTGTAGACGATGCTGTTAAAATAGCTTCAATCTTGCGGATATTTTGTGCGTTTTTCCCCATTACATCTGCCAAGTTATGCGGAAATATCATACGGCTTGTGATCTGCATGCACCTTTGAGGATGGGCTTGCCGCTGTTGAATGGTGATGCGCTCCCCTTCAAATGAGTGCTGAGAAAAATCTACTAGGGTTACTAGGGTGATTTTTCGCCTTTTAACGTTTAGTTTTAATGATTGATGAGGAAAATCGGCTTGTAAAGCTTGAACAACTTCCTCTAAAGACCTGCGCGTTGCTACTACTTTTGTTTGCCGAGTGATGAGCATCGTTTTGTTGAACGGAATCCCTTGTCTTTTTGCTTCTTTCATCACTTTATTGGCGTCTGTATAGCTTTTCCTTATAATTTGATAAGTAGCTATAATTCCCAATATCCAGGCTATTTTCGCCTGTTCTTCTTTGGAAAAAGTGATAGGAAAGCCTTGTGTGCTGAGTGCCAGAAACGCTACAAAAAATAGAATACCAAGGATCGTTATTGCCACACCAAAAATCGCCAGGTTAATTTGAAGCGATTTGACAAACAATCGTGATTTACTGTGCATTGTTTATTCTATTGGAAAAGAAGTCCTTTCACAATAATGTAAAAGGACTTCTCTTTAAATGGAAAGCAATATTAATTCTAAGGAAGATTAGTTATCCATCAGTTCCCCATGAATATTGGATTGTGCTCTTTTTTCAGCAATTTTTTCGTCGATATCTTCTGCGCCATGCGTAAGAGCTTTCAATTTTTTAAAGAAAACTAATAGTAGAGCACCAAAGAAAATAGAGAAAAGTGCAATGCCAGTGAAAATTTGTAGTTCTCCGGCGCTTTGTGCGGCTTCGCCAAGCAAGCCGGCAACTTTATTCCCTAAGCCTGTAGCGGCAAAGTAGATACCCATCATGAACGAAGCATATTTCATGGGAGCAAGTTTGGTAATAAATGAAAGTGCAGTAGGCGATACACATAGTTCTCCAACGGTGTGGAATAAGTAGGCAAGTACGAGCCAAATCATCATAGATTTACCATCTGAGGCGGCTTCTGCCTCTATAGAAGCAGCAGACATAAATAAGAAGCCTATGCCCATAATGATAGTACCTACTCCCATTTTGAGCAGGGTAGAGCTTTCTTTTCCTTTGAGTGCACGGCTCGCCCAAAAACCTGCAATACTTGTACCTAGCACAATGATGAAAAACGCATTAACAGATTGAAACACACCGGCAGGCACTTCGTAATTGAGGAAGCCAATCATGCGGTCAGTTTTATCGTTGGCGTATAAATTCATTAGACCGCCTGCTTGTTCAAAGGCACCCCAAAAGACAATTACAATGAGAAATGAGATGAGGAGTACCACTACGCGGTCTTTTTCTACACGACTAAGGGGTTGGTCGCGCATTTTGCCCGAACGCCCCGCCACTTGCTTCGGAGGCGTATAATCGCCCACACCCAGCAAATATTTCTGTCCGCTAATGTAAATGACTTGCCCAAGCAACATGCCGATGCCCGCAAGCCCAAAACCATAGTGCCAACCCCAAATGTCGGCTACTACCGCTACGATGATACTGGCTAAAAAAGCACCTAAGTTAATTCCTATGTAAAAAATTGTGAACCCTTTATCGCGAGCAGGGTCTCCGGTTTTGTAAAGCCCACCCACCATGGTTGAAATATTGGGCTTTAGGCATCCTACACCTAATACAATGAGAACGAGCGCTGTGTAGAAAGCCCACAATGCAGGAATTGCCATGATGCCATGCCCTGCAACGAGTAGCCCTCCACCCAACATTACCGATTTTTTTTGCCCGAGGAAGCGATCGGCAATCCAGCCGCCCGGAATCGACATAAAGTACACAAACATCGTGTACCATCCATACAAGGCTAGAGCGTCGGCATCGTTCCAGCCTAAGCCTCCTTCGGCAACTTGAGCGGTAATGAATAATACCAAAATAGCGCGCATTCCATAGTAACTGAAGCGCTCCCACATCTCTGTTAAGAATAAGATATACAGACCGATAGGGTGCCCTGCAAATTTTGGCTGATCCCAAGGCGCTACTGCGCTAGCTTCATTTGAATTCATGGTAGGTAAGTCTTCGTTTAATACAATTTTTTATAGAAATAAAAACATTTATTATTAACGTAAAGTATTGATTATCAGATAAATATATCAAAACCTTCAAACAAGGTAGCAAATCTTACCATGAACCCCAAATGTGATATGTGTTAAGAAGATATGAATAGACCTTCCCTTTGCACAATTTACGGTATTACTTTGGTGAGAATCTCCCACATTTGGTTGTGAAAAGCAATGGGAACTAGGCTGTCGTCGGGGGCATTGCCCATGCGCACTACTACCATGTTTTGGCTAGGGATTACCTCTACGATTTGTCCGTTTTTGCCCATTGCGGCAAATAAGTCGGCCGGGGCATCGGGTGCTACGGAAGTGGGCAGCGCAGCGGAAAACCCCGGGAAAATTGTACTGGGCTGCCCATTGAGCCACCACAGGTATCCATACGAAGGATTGAGTGTTTGCGAAGGTGTTACCATTGCTTGGAAATACGCCGCATCTTGCATGATGTAGGAGCCATTCCATGCGCCTTCGTTTAGAATGAGTAGCCCGAAGCGGGCTGCATCGCGCGCAGTGCTGTAATACACATTATTAAAATCGGTTTGTAGCCAAAATCCGTTCATGCCAATTTTTTGTTCGAGGCGCGTATCGGTGAACGATTCGTACGTAGAATTCGTCGCGGCACTTACTACATCTTTCAGTAATGTATAAGGTGCATTGTGATAATACCATTGGGTGCCAGGCTGCGCTTTAAATTGTAGGCAGGCAGGTAGTGGGCAGTCGAGGTTGTCCACAGTGTAGTCGAGGCCGGTCGTCATGGTGAGTTGATGCCACACTGTAATTTCAGCCTCTGCTTCTGTGTTTAGGTTCGTCCAACCTTCGCCAAGGTATTGGCTTGTGGGAGTATTTATCGAAAGCGCCCCTTCTTCTTGCGCAAGCCCGACCAAAAATGCTGTGAGGGTTTTCCCGGCAGAAGCCCAATACCAGTAGGAATTTTGGTCAAACGGTGCGTTGCCTTGCAGGGTAGTACCCCAATACGATTCTTCGACGATTTTACCATCTTTCAAGATGAGAAATGCGCGGGTGTTTTGCTCTTGTAAGAAAGTCCGTAGTTCGGCTAGTGCCTCGGTATCCCATCCCAGCGTTTCGGGGGGCACAGTTTCCCAAGTATCGGAGGCTAAAGGAGGAAAATACATGCTGTTGGGAGGAGAAACCGGCGTGGTGTTTTCGTTGCTGCTGCAGCTGATAAACAGCAAGCCAAAAAGTATACAAAAGAGCCATTTCATATTCGATGCGTTTTATATTACAATTTATGTATGTTGAGGATTTCCTTACGCGGATTTTTAAAGATTTGAACGAACTCGCTTTTCCAAACCAATTAGTTTCGAGTATCAATTGTTAGGATTAGATACTCAAATAGTAGTTAGGTTTAACGGAGAGCGATTGCCGAATAGCAATTACGTGAAAACCGTTGTTGTTGCGTATCTTTAAAATTACTACAACAAAATTTGTTCTCCGTTTTATTTGATATGGAAGCCATGGAAGAGAAAGAGAATGCTGCACAATACCACGTACTCTATGTAGATGATGAAGCAAGCAACCTGCGTGTTTTTCGGGCGGCATTCCGCAAGTATTATGCTGTGCATACAGCGCGCTCCGGAGAGGAAGCTTTACAGCTTTTGAAAGAACAACCAGTAGATGTAGTGGTAACCGACCAGCGCATGCCCCGCATGACCGGTGTTGCCTTTCTCGAAAAAGTAATAGCGCTGTATCCGGATGTGATTCGGATTATCTTAACTGGGTTTAGTGATGTAGAGGACATCATCTATGCTTTAAACCGATGTGGGGTATATCGGTACTTGGTAAAGCCATGGGACCGCGAAGAAATGAAACATACCCTAGATAAAGCCTTGGAAGCTGTTCAACTTAGGAAAGATAAAGAGGCTCTTCTGACACGCTTGCAAAAGGTAAATTCGGAGTTAGAAAAACGCGTGGAAGAACGAACCCGCGAGCTGCGCAAAGCAAAAGAACGTGCTGAAAAAGCCTCTAAAGCGAAAGAAACGTTTCTTTCAACGATGAGCCATGAAATTCGCACACCGCTCAATGCGATAGTTGGGGCAACAAACTTGCTCAAGAGCAGTAATCTTACTGAAGAACAGTATGAAAACGTAGAAATATTAGATTTTTCATCAACGCATCTGCTTTCTCTGATTAACGATATCCTCGATCTTTCAAAAATCGAATCGGGGAAAGTATATGTGGAGAAAGTCCCATTCCGCCCTAAGGAGATTGTAGAAGGGGTAATTCGAAGTTTTAAAATTTCTTCCGAAGAAAAAGGGCTTTCGCTTTCGGTAGTTTACGAGAATACCTTACCCCCACAAGTAGTTGGCGATGCGGTTCGTTTGCGGCAAATCTTGACCAATTTACTTTCCAATGCCGTTAAATTTACAGAACGCGGCGGCATTACCGTAAAAGTGTTTAGCAAGCCAAAAGGGAAAACAATGCTTACGATGATATTTGAAGTTCACGATACCGGCATCGGTATTCCTGAAGAAAA
>CAYMYI010000086.1:0-18497 GCA_964394585.1 uncultured Roseobacteraceae bacterium | reverse complement strand
GAGCTCGGTCGAATTGGTGCGCCAACCACGTTCGGTAAAATTGCTTCAAATTCCAATGGGTAGTCCACTCATCGTGGAAGTCGGCAAGCCAGGGGATACCCCACCGTTGTTTTAAGCGTTTGCCAACCAGGTGTGTAGAATGCGGGGGGCCGGCTGTAATTACAACATCGAAGGGCGATGCCTTGTGTAATGCACTTGCCTTTTGATAGGCGTGGCGATTCCATCCTCGGCGCGGATCGGGCAAAAAAGCGTTCCCCCGTACAAATTGGGCGAGTTGTTGTTTCCATCCGTTTTGGCTACTTTCTGAAAGTCCTACGGGCTTTACAGAACGTCGGCCGGTTAATTTTTTATAGAGCCAAAAAAGCTCTTGGGTATCGGTAGTGTATACTTTTACGGCTTCTGGCACCTTCTGTAAAAGAGTGAAGTCGCGCAGCGGATAGGTTGCTACGGCAGGGGCAATCGTAACCACGGTAAGCGTAATCTGATGAGGCAATAGCAAGCGCGCAAAATCGAGCCAACGCTGCACAGCTGGTCCCCCGCTTGGTGGCCAATAGTAATTGCAAAGTAAAACGCGTAGTGAAGAAGGCATACCGGCTATAATTTTGTTACCATGTTTTGTGTATCGAAAGTACAAAGTGAACGATTCGTTTTTCCTTTAAAAGATTTTTTTGCGAACTCCTGTAATTTCTGAGTAACTTCCGTTACTAACGCAGTGAGCATTCAAAATTAGAAATCAGCCGTATACATAATGGAACTACAAGATTTGTTTGTGGAGAAAGTGCAGCAACACGCAGGCATTATCCATAAGATAATTTCGCTGTACGTCGATTCTGCCGAAGACCGAAAGGATTTACACCAAGAAGTGTTATTACAAGCTTGGAAAGCCTATCCACGTTTTCGGGGCGATTCGCAATTTAGCACATGGCTTTACAAAATAACATTGAACACAACTTTAACCTTTCGCCGCAAAACAGATCGGCGGGGGAAAACGCTCGATTACCAAGAAACGGATGCTATATATGATAACCGTACCGCAAACGATAACCGAGCTTGGTTGCTGTATGCTATCAAGAAACTACCTGAAATCGACCGTATGATTATTACACTCCATTTGGAAGGGTATGGAAATCCGGAAATCGCTGAAATCACCGGTACTTCTACCAACAACCTAAACGTAAAACTCCATCGCATTAAAAAGAAATTGACCCAAACGCTTGAAACCGTATCGATATGAACCTACACGAAGCCTGGAATAATTCGTTTGAAGAGTCTTTGGATCGTATTCAAATTTCAAAAGAACAGATTATGGAAGCCATACAGAAAGACTCGCAAACCCAACTTGCAAAGTTGAAAAAGCAAATGAAGCGCAAGTTGCAATGGGGAACAGGGATTTCCATCGGATTTCTTCCTCTTTTTCTGCTCGACTACAACAATCCCGAATTTTTGCTGATAATGGGGATAATAGAATCCATTTTCGTAATCCCTATGCTTTTCCTATATCTTAAATACAGAAAACTAAACGCAGAGGTAGACTATACCAATTCGGTATTACCCACGCTCAAGGCATACTACACACAAGTTAAACACATGCTTCGGTTCGAGGAAGTTACCTACATATTTTTGTATCCTTTCGCGGCTGTGGGCGGTATGTGCTTCTCTCTTGTGCTAAAAGGGAGGAACTTGGAAACTATTTTTTCAGACCATCGCATCTTGTTAGCAATGCTGATTTACACAGCAGTGGCGGTGCCAGCAGGTGCCATTTTTGCCCGTTGGTGGAACAAACGCTGCTTCGGGAAACATTTACGCGGACTACAAGAGTCAATCTATCAATTAGAACAACTGAACCGAACTCCAATTTCGTTTTAAAACAATCGGGCTGCATTCGGTAGTTTCGTTAGCAAATAGTGCAATCAACCTAAAATACGAAATTACTGATGACAGAAACACGAAAAGTTTGGTTAATCACCGGTTGTTCTTCAGGGTTCGGCAGAGAACTCGTAAAAACTGTAACCGAGAAAGGGTGTGTGGCGGTGGCTACTGTGCGCAAGCCCGAACAAATTAGCGAAGTGGAGGCAATTGCCCCGGGAAAGGTCTTAGGCGTTTTGCTAGATGTTACCCAAAAGGAACAAGTAGCTGCCGGTATAGAAACAGCTATTGCAAAATTTGGCAAAATCGATGTATTGGTAAACAATGCCGGATACGGATCGCTGGGTGCGGTAGAAGAAGTAACTGACCAAGAAGCACGCCGCCAATTTGATGTAAACGTTTTTGGCGCGGTGGACATGATCCGCAACATACTGCCCCACATGCGCCGCCAGCGTTCAGGGCATATCCTCAATATTACCTCTATTGCTGGTTTAAATGGCTTCCCCGGTGTGGGAATCTACAATGGTTCTAAATTCGCTTTAGAAGGCATTGGAGAAGCACTTGCCGCAGAAGTTGCCCACTTAGGGATTAAGGTTACTAATATTGAACCAGGTCCGTTCCGAACAAAATGGGCGGGCGCTTCTGCTACCTACACCGCTTCGCAAATTGACGATTATGCGGAATCGGCACAGAAAAATATGGATTCGATCAATGGAGTGAGTGGAAAACAAATAGGAAACCCTGCCAAAGCTGCCGAAGCAATGTTTGCCGTTACAGAGTTGGAAAATCCACCCGTACATCTACCATTAGGAGGCCCTGCTTACAAACGAGCGCGTATCAAATTCACAGAGATTTTAAAGGAAATTGATGCATTTGAGCACATTGGATTGCCTACCGACTATACCGAAGAAGAACTGAAGTCGCTCTCGTAACTTTCCGCTAAGAAAGCAGTCTGGAAAAAGAAACGATTTGAAGTGAATCGTACCATAATTCCTTTTCCAGACTGCCTTTTTGTGCAACAGATTATAATGATTCTTTCTCCCCTTAAATGGCAGGATCCGCCGGTGTATTACCATTGTTGCTGCGTTCGCGTAGTGGGTACGGATAGAAATTTCGGTTGCGTTCTTCGGTGAAAACGCCTACCGCTCCGCTCGGTTCAGGACGGTTAAAACGGCGGCTATCTTCCAAGCTCATGCCAGATAGAAATAACTCTGCCCTCCTATTTTTATAAATTTCGTTGAGAAGAGCTTCTGCCGTAAGTGCGCCGCTGTACGCGGGCAGTCCTGCATTTACCCCGTATCGGTCGTTGGTTTCGGTTAATACGATATTGAGTGCATTAACGGCTTGGTTCAAATCGGGTGATGCTTTTCGCACGTTTGCCTCTGCAAAAATTAAATCGACTTCGCTAGGTAAATACACCGGAATGGGCTGGGTATCGGTTTGGAAAAACCCTCGAATATTTTCGACGGGAAGCCCATTCTGATTGGTTTCGTCAGTACCCCGCATGTAAAACTGAAGGCGGCCATCATTCGGATTAGGCGCAAGTTCTTCGGGTAATCCGAAGTTATCGCGCGGTTTAAAGTTGGGCGTATTGTTTTGTACAACTCTTGCCCAAATGGGGTTAGGATTCAAAATATCATAATGAAAGTTAGAAACCGAGGATAAATCAACATTTCCGGCGGCTTGCAGGGCAGCCTCATAGTTCCCGGCAAATAAATTATAACGTGCCATATACACCCGCACGCAGTTCATCAAATCGATATTTCCTTGCAATACGGCATTATTAAACTCATCGGAAATGGGCGTAGCTACTAAAGCCGCTTCGGCTTCTTGCAACAACTGAATTGCGGTGGCGAGCCCTTCTGAACGAGAGACAAATTGTGCGTTATTTCCCGGAGTTACAATCACTTGCTCGTAGTTTTGCGCTAGCGCTCCGATACACATCGCTTTAAACAAATGCGCGTGAGCTATTATGCCAGTGCGTGTTCCGGCAACCATTTCTATACGATTGGCATTTTCGATTAGATCGTCGCACATTGCCATCACTCGGAGCATAGTTGCCCAAAGACCTTCTACGTTGGTGTTAAAATTAGGTAAGGCAGTGCCGCCATCTTCTAGTTCAATCATGTTCTGGAAAGTAGTGGTAATAGCAGCTTCGCGTGTGGTAATCGCAGGGGTTTCAATGATAAACCGTAGCCCTGAAGTGGAATACAATTGCAACACTCCTACGCTTAGATTGAGTAATCCTTCTTTACTCGAAAGAATCTGGGCATCGGTAGGGGCATTTGGGTTTACAAATTCAGTCTCACAGGCAAAAGAGCAGACTGCAAGGCAAATCAACAGGCTTCTTTTTAAACTATATTTTAAAGATTTCATATTTCGCATTTTTTTTTGAATTAGAAACTAACATTCACGCCAAGTTGGTAGGTACGGGGGATGGGCACTCCGGCAAAATCGAATCCACGCACGCCATTGCTTTGCCCTGGCGTGTTGATTTCAGGATCCCAACCTGAATAGTCATCAAACGAGAAGAGATTGCGCCCAATAAGGCTAAATCGTACATTACTAATTTCTTCTATTGGAGGGTTCCAGGTGTAGCTTATGCTAAGCTCGCGCAGTTTGACAAACGACCCATCTTCTACGAACTCCTCGAAGATACCGGCTTGTGCGCTGCCGTATCCTTTGAGGCGTTCGCCGCGTAGCTCTTGCCCTACGTTAGCCCCACCGCCAAAAATCACGTTATCGAGCAAGCGGCGGTTCCAATTGAACACATCGAAGCCTTGTACGGCATCAAATTGCAAACGGAAGGAGAAATTTTTATAGGCTACCTCGTTAATGAGCGAGCCAAACCAATCGGGGTTAGGGTCGCCGATAACTTTCGCATTCAATCCTTCTTCGGTAGTTCCTGTAAACGGATACCCGTCATCATCTAAAGCAATGTTTCCGTTTTCGTCGCGGGCATAAAATTGGCGGTAGAATACCCCAAGCGGCTGCCCTGGAATTACAAAGCTAGTAGCAAAACTACCGGGCAGGGTAATGCGATCGCCTACCACTTCGGTTACCTCGTTTCGGTTCGATGAGTACGTAGCCGTTACATTCCATGTCAGATTGTTCCTGCGGATGATGTTCGCCCGAAGTAACAATTCAACCCCACTGTTTTCGAGTGCCCCGATGTTTTCGAAGCGAGTCGTAAATCCTGTAGAAGCCGCCACTTCGCGTTCGAGTAATAAGTCGGTTACGTTTTGGCGGTAGTAGGTAAATTCTACCCCGATGCGGTCGTTCCAAAAGCTAGCATCCACCCCTACTTCTATTTCTTCCATGCGCTCAGGCGCTAGGTTTTCGTTTCCTAATAAGGTGGAAGGCAATACGCCGCTCACTCCATTAAAAGCAATAGGGTTGTAGTTTGAAAAACGGTCGAATGCCCCAATAGCAGTGAGGTTACCAGCCTGCCCCCAAGAAGCTCGCAGCTTAAAGTTGTTGATAGCACTACCGAGGGCATCTTGCCAAAATTCTTCTTCAGAAAGCACGTAAGAGCCACTAGCCTTGGCATACAATTGAGTCCGTTCGTCGGGGCCAAATACTGAAGCACCATCCAAGCGAACAGCAGCCGTTACAAAAAGTTTGTTGCGGAAACCTAAGGTCTCTTGCAAAAAGCCCCCCCAATACGATACCTCGCTGCGTGCATCAACCTGACCGATGATGGTTCCTCCAGTAGCTACTTGCACAGTAGGAGCCAATCGGTTAGAGGTAATCCCTATACGCTCAAATTTTTCTTGCTGCCACGTCCACCCGGCTACCGAGGTAAGTTTGAAATCGTCGGAAATATCCCACTCGTAGCTTGCCGTAATATCGCTATTGTATTGGAACACATTTGCGTCGCCTCGTGTAGCATAGCCTTCTTGTTGTGTAGAAGTATTGCCTACCGGGATAAATCCCGTTGCAGATTGGTTGTAATAATCGATTCCGAAACGATAGGTAATTGCTAAGTTTTCGATAGGTGTAGCGGTAATGCCTAAGTTCGAAATGATTCGGTTCGTAGTTTGCCCAAACTCAAAGCGGTCTACGGCTTCGGCGGGGTTTGAACGAGGGACTAAAGGCGAGGTTACCGGATATACGCCGGCAGAATCGCGGGCAGGGTTGATGGCGTTATCGCTGAACAAAAATCCGGTGATAGCCCCGTAGGCAGCATTAATCCCTCCATTCGGGATGTCGTCGCTGTTGCTATTGGTATAGCTCAACCCATAGCTGAATGATAGCCATCGGTTCACGGTTTGATCGAGGTTAATCCGCGCCCCAAAACGACGGAATCGGGTGTTTTTAACAATACCACCATTATCGAGGTAAGAGCCCGAAACAAAGTACTTTGTATTTTTAGTCCCTCCTGTTACCGAAAGGACATTTTCTGTGCCGGCGCTCGTTTGAAAAATTTCATCTTGGTAGTCGTAGCGTTCAGTTCCAACAGTGGTTAAATCGTTTCGGTCGAACGGATTTTCCCACGCTAAGGGCGTAGTATTGTAATCGATTTTTTTGCGTAATTGGTTAATCCGCAACGAGGTAGAGAAATTAAACTTAGGCTTGCCAATTTCGCCTCTTTTTGTGAAAATCTGTACAACGCCATTGCTTGCCCGCGAACCGTAAATTGCCGCCGCTGCTGCTCCTTTAATCACTTCAATTCGTTCGATATCGGCAGGATTAATATCTACGATACGGTTTTGTGTAGTGCCACCAATATCGACCAACTCGTTGCTGTTGTTGTTTACCAATACGCCGTCGATAATGTAGAGTGGATCAGAACTTCCCGAAATAGTACTCGCTCCTCGCAAACGGATACTGATACCGCCGGCAGGGTCGCCTGTGTTTTGCTGTACAAGCGCGCCGGCGATTTTTCCAGAGAGAGCTTGGTCTACCCCTACAGAGCCCGATTCGGCCAAATCTTTACTTTTCACCGTAGAAATTGCATTACCAAGTTGCTTTTTAGTAGTCGCTACCGAAGCCCCTGTAACTACAACCTCTTCCAAGTTCATTAAATCAGATTCTATACGGACATCGGTTACTACTTCTTCAGCATCGGCTAATTCTACCGTCACTATTTTTTTAGCATAGCCTACAAAACTAAACACGAGATTGTACGTGCCAGAAGGTAGTGTAGCCCGAATTCGGTAATTGCCTTCAACATCGGTAACTGCTCCGGTTGCGGTACCTTCAATTAAAACAGTAGCACCAATCACCGGATCGCTAGTGGCATCGTCTTTCACATTACCGGATAGCACATACGTGCTTTGTGCCTGAGCCGTAAAGGATAGCCAGCCCAATAGCCCAAGTAAAAGGAGTTTTCTTCCTTTGAGAAAGTGAGACTTCATCATGAATTCATTCTTTAAGGTTAGAGGTTGTAAACAAATATGTAAGAAACTACCATATCATATACCTACGCCTTTTGCCACTTACCTGCGCAAGGCTCCCAAGGGCAGCATGGTATGTCCCGAAGATACTACATTCCCAAAAGTACGTTTTTGCTTCAGTTTTCATAGATTGTATGTTGTTGGAAAGGCATGTGCCTTTACCACAAGTTCTTACTCAATATGTACTTTAAGGCAACTTGCTCCATCGTTCAGTTTTATGCTTAAGTTGTGTTATCGATTATGAAAAAGTTTTTTAAAGTTATCGGTATTTTGCTAGCCGTTATTGTTTTTGTGATTGTCGGTATCTTTGTGTACTTGCAAATACGTTGGACAGGACAAGCGGCGGAAAACCTAGCATTATTAGGTGATGAGGCTCCCATTCTTTCAGAAAACGGGTATTCGTTCCGCGATTTAAATAAAAATGGCAAGCTCGACCCTTACGAAGACGCTCGCGATTCGCTCGATGCACGAGTAGAAGATTTGCTACAACAAATGACCCTTCCCGAAAAAGCCGGGCTGCTGTTTATCAATATGATTGTGATGGGAGAAGAAGGGGAAACCGTCAATCAACCATTTTGGGCAAAAGACCCCATCGCGCGTATGCTTTCGCTAGTAAGCCCCGGAGGAAATGCGGAACTCGTAGCCCGCAAACACATGAATCATTTCAATATTGTACAAGGCGACCTAAATGCCCAGCAAATGGCGGCTTGGCACAACAGTCTGCAAAAAATGGCAGAGCGTACCCGGTTGGGAATTCCCGTTACCATTGCCACAGACCCACGGCACGGCACGGGCGAAAACCCCGGTGCTAATGTGTTTACCAAAGCCTTCTCGCATTGGCCTTCAGCGTTAGGATTGGCTGCTACCCGCGATACTACGCTCGTGCGCAACTTTGGCGATATTGCCCGCCAAGAGTATTTGGCGGTAGGCATTCGCCTTGCGCTGCATCCCATGGCAGATTTGGCAACCGAACCCCGATGGGCGCGCATCAACGGTACATTCGGCGAAGATGCGCAACTATCAGCACAAATGAGCAAAGCGTACATTCTAGGGTTTCAGGGCGACTCGCTCAACGAGCAAAGCGTTGCATGTATGAGCAAGCACTTTGCAGGTGGTGGCCCACAAAAAGATGGTGAAGACCCGCATTTCCCTTATGGGAAAGAGCAGATATATCCGGGGAATCGTTTTGATTACCACCTCATTCCGTTTGAGCAAGGCGTATTCCCAGCTAATACAGCACAGATTATGCCCTACTATGGTATTCCGGTGGGGCAAACCTCCGAAGATGTAGCCTTCGCGTTCAATCGAGAAATTATCACCGATATGCTCCGCAAAAAGTATGGGTTTGAGGGTGTAGTGTGTACCGATTGGAACATTATTACCGATACACCTTTTGGCGAAGGGCGCGCATGGGGGGTAGAACACCTTACTCCTGTGGAACGTGTAGAAAAAGTATTGAATGCCGGTTGCGATATGTTTGGGGGCGAATCGGCACCTAACTTGGTAATAGAACTCGTAGAACAAGGACGGATTTCAGAAGCACGTTTGGACGAATCGGTTCGCCGGGTTCTCCGCGATAAGTTCCGCCTAGGGCTGTTCGATAACCCTTACGTTTCTGAAGAAACTGCCACTGCAACCGTAGGCCGTGCCGATTTTGTTGCAAAAGGGCAAGAAGCCCAACGCAAATCGGTAGTGCTGCTCAAAAACGAAGGGAACTTGCTCCCTTTACAAAAGGGAATTACGATGTATATCGAGGGGTTTGACACTGAGATAGCCTCCCAATTTGGTACTGTGGTGAGCAGCCCCACCGAAGCCGAAGTAGTACTCAAAAGGCTACAAACGCCTTATGAACCTCGTAATGAGTCATTCTTAGAATCATTTTTCCATGCTGGCCGATTGTATTTTACCGAAGAAGAAAAAGAATCGATTGTGCCTCTCATCGCCCAGAAACCTTTCGTGGTGGGTATTACCTTAGAGCGCCCTGCCATCATTCCCGAAATTGCAGATGCTACTGAAGGGCTCCTTGCCGATTTTGGCATCGAAGATGAAATATTTTTTCAAATTGTTTTTGGCGAATATAACCCAATGGGGAAATTACCTTTTGAGCTCCCTTCTTCGCAAGAAGCGGTAGAAGAACAGCTTAGCGATGTTCCTTACGACTCTTCCAACCCACTATTCCCATTTGGGCATGGGCTTTCTTATTGAGCACTCGGCATCAAGATATTATACAATAAATTCAAAACTGCATAGCTTTTGTACCTAGCTTTGCGTTACTATTACTTAAAGCCACGCTAAAAAGCATCAATTCAATTTTTTGTAAACTCTTGACTCGCCTTATTTCGTTAACAAGAAAAAGATATATTATGATTTCTATGAAAACGTATCATTTCTTCATCGGACTTTTCTTTGTTGCCTTTTTTGGCACGGTACACGCCCAGGACTATTATGTTTTGCAAGTTCGCGGAACTATTACAATAAAAGAAAGCCAGAAAACCATTGCTCCGGGCGATATGCTCAAAGCTACCGATGAGTTAGTGTTCAAGACGCAAGACGCTACAGCCGTAGTAATGAGTAAGACCGATGGGCGCATGGTGCTCAATGGCAAAGAAACGAAAGAAACCAGCGAAGGAGAGTTTCTTGCCTTGCTCAAAAATACGCTAGTGCCTATGAAACGGAACATGCAAATGAGCACCCGAGGAACTAGCAGCGAAGAAATTCGCAACTTCAAAGATTATTTTGGCACAGAATCGTTTGCGATTATCGGCAACGAGTTGCGCATCAAAATCAACCAAGAAGTATACCCTGTAAGCAACGAACGTATTTTTGTGTTTCGGTACGAGTACAACGGTAAACCCATCAACAAAATCATTCAGTTTGATAAAGGGCATATGGTGCTGAACCATGAAGCGCTCTTTACGATAAACGAAGAATCGGTGGATCCTGAAAGCATTACCCAAGCCGATATCTGGTATTTTAACCGAAGTACCGATGAACGCGAGCGGGTGGTATCGTTTCATCCTATTTTCATAGACGAGGAACAACTTTCGCAAGAAGTAACGTTGCTTAAAGATTTCTTGGAGCAAAATGGCACCGAGAAAAAAGAAGAAATTAAAACAGAAATTTTTGCTTTTGTGAGCGATGTGTACGGTACCGTAGATCAAACGTTGCTAATGGATTGGCTCAACAAAAAAAATCTCTTATAAAACCACTTTCTCTACCGAAGTAAAGAAAACCTGCCTTAGCATATATGGCAGGTTTTTTCGTATACGTTGTTAAATTAGAGCATTTTAAGCTTGTGTAAGCTATTGACAAATTTCCACCCATACCATGCCCAATAATTATTTCAATAAACGCAGGAAGTTCAATTGGTTGGCTGCCTCGTTACATTCTATTCTGATGATTGCCCTCACCCTCATCTACTTAGGGCTACCGTTTACTATCGACGAGGAAAACTTGCTCATTAAGCTAAGTGCCGCTGTAAAAAATGTACTCTTAAAGACCGAAAAACTTCCCGAAAAAGACCGCTTTTTATTCGTTTGTGTGAGTTGGGATAAGCAATTGGTCGAAAAAATTGATACGGTAAGTGGGTTCCCTATTGGAGAAATCGATATTACCGATCGTGCCAAATTAGGGACTTTTGTACAGCGCTTAAACCAAAAACCCGATAACCATAAATTTGTGGTGATTGACGTCCGCTTTCATATTCCCAGCCCCGATGACTCTGTACTCCGCGCTGAGTTGAAGCGGCTGAGGCACAGCTTGGTTTCGTATCACAAAGGTCCTGACGACAAACCGAACTATCCTATTTTTAAAACTACCTTGGGGCTTTCCGATATGCAAAGCCAATTCGATGACGAAGGCGATGAAATGGTGCTGAAATACCATTTGGTACAGGGTAAAGGCGATTCTCTAAAAACAACTCCCCTGCTCATGTACGAGTATCTCTACAATACTCAACTCAAACACCGCTTGTTTTACGATGAACTCAACGGAAAACGCATTTTTAATTCATACATTTTAGATTATCCTATTCGAAGCCATCATCTTTTCAAAGAAAAAACCTATAACTATACCTATTTAGGAGAAATGCTCACGCTTCCCGAGCCTTTTTTCCATGAAATGACCAAAGATAAAATCATTATTGTAGGCGATTTTGAAAACCTCGATATTCACAAAACCATTTACGGAGAGATGCCCGGTCCACTCATCTTGCTGAATGCCTTCTTATCGCTCGAAAGTGGTCAAAATATATTTTCTATCCGCTTTGTACTGTTTCTGTTTTTCTTCTTTGCCATCATCTCTTACAAAGCCATCGACGTACGCGATCCGATTACCGTATTTGTAGAGCGCAAGTTTGGTAAGTACGAATTCATCTCTGAATTTTTTGTGGATGTCTCTTTTTATTTGATATACTTTACGATTGTTTCACTTCTTTCATATTACTTTTTTAATATCCAAATCACGATTCTTTTCATGTCGTTCTACTTGAGCTTCTTAGAGAAAATCATTGTGTATCTCCACAAGCAACGGCGCCAAAAGCTTAGAGAAGCCGTACAAAACTCCACGCCTACGGAACATTCCTAAAATCAATTTTATTGTATGAATACATACCTCCATTTTATACTATTCTTTTCACTTTTGAAATTTCTATAAAACCATGAAACGGTCACATACACTTCTTCTCTTGCTTCTTTTGCTGATTGCCCCCTTTACACAGGCACAGTATATTAAAAGTACTCCCATCCCTGATATTGGTAGGCAACTCGAACTGATTCGCTTTAGCACCGAAGGCAACTTTGTTGCAGGGGTAGTGAAGGGCGATGTTATTAAAGTATGGATTGCCAATACCGTAACTTTTAAGCCCGATATCGAAACCGGCCACCGTACAATTCACGATTTAGAGTTCACAGCCGATAGTAAACATATTATTTCTGTGGGTAAAGATGGAAGAGTAGTAATGTGGGAAGTAGAAACTGGGCAAAAAGTAAAAGAGTTTTATGGGCACAAAGATGAGGTATACTCACTGGATATTTCGTTCGATGGGGAGCTTATGGCTACTGCCTCTGAAGACCGCATGGTAAAACTGTGGGATCTGACCACAGGGCAAAACATCAACACGTTTTTTACGCACTTAAGCCCAGTATTGGATGTGGCGATAAGCGATGATGGAAAAATCCTTGCTAGTATAGGAGAAGATAACAAACTGTATGCTCGCGAACTTCCTTGGGGTAAAGAACTTAAAAATGGTGTAATCCCTTTTGCCGAAACTCCCCAAAAAATCATTTTTGGAACGAATAACCATATCCTGTACACCGCATACGGGAAAGGAAATATTCAGGTAATCGATTTGGATAAAAATGATTTGAACACGACGATACTCGGTGCTGGCCAAGGGCATAAAGATGTGATTGTCGATTTTTCGGTAAGCCCCGATGGAAAGTTTTTAGCTTCAGCCGATGAAGATGAGCGGTTCATCATTTGGGATTTGAACCGTAAAATTAAGCAAGATGAAAACGAGGTATCAGGCAGCCTTACTTCGATTGATTTCGATCCAAAAGGCAAAGCATTGTATACAACCGGGAAATCTGAAAATATTTGGGATGTAAGCCATATGAACATCATCCCACGGACAAACTACCGAAATAGCTTGGATAACACTCCACCCACTATTTTGCTCACTTCGCCCCGTATGCGTGGAGAGGTAAAAACCATCACTGGCAGCAGTATTACCATTGAAGGCAAAGTGTTCGACGACTCAGGCTTGCACAGCCTTACTGTAAACGGCAATAAAGTAGATTTAAGCTCAGACGGAAGCTTTTCGGTACAAATTCAACTTTCGTTTGGGGCTAACTCTATAAAAATCCGTGCGAAAGATATTAACAACCTACAAGGTGTGAAAGAGTTTACGGTAGTGCGCGAATCGCAATCGGAAACAGAGTTAATTCTCGATGTAGTAAAATCCAATAATTACTTATTAATTATCGGGGCGGATAAATACGAAATGTGGCCTTCACTTGGTAACGCTGTTAGCGATGCCAAAGCTGTAAAACAAGTCCTTTTCGAGAAATATGGATTTACCGACGACTACACCATCGTCTTGTACGATGAGCAAGTAACGCGCAAAGGTATTTATGATGCCTTTAGCAAACTCAACAAACAAGTAGGCCCTAACGATAACTTACTCATTTATTACTCCGGGCATGGTGCTTTCGACGAAAACTACAACGAAGGCTACTGGGTACCGGTAGATGCCAAAAAAGGAGAATTTAGCGACTACTTCTCAAATCAAGAGCTTTTGAAACGCATTAGTACCATTAAATCGAAGCATACTTTCTTAGTGGTAGATGCCTGCTACTCGGGTTCTTTGTTTTTAGAATCGACCAGAGGCGGAGGCTATCTCGATAAAGTGGGCAGCATCAAATCGCGTTGGGGGTTAGCCTCAGGTAGGCTTGAAGAAGTTGCCGATGGTGCCGTAGGCGGCATGAGCCCGTTCTGCAAACGCTTCATCGAATATTTAGAAAGTAATACTGCCGAGCGTTTTGCAGTAAGCGAATTGGTTCAGTACGTAAAACGGAAAGTAGCCGACGATACCAACCAGGTTCCGAACGGAAACCCATTGCAAGGCGTAGGCGACGAGGGCGGCGAATTCATCTTTTCGCTAGAAGGTGCCAGTAAAGAGGGAGAAGGTAACTAACCCACCTACGTATAAAAAATGCAGAAGCTACACCCTTGTTAGGGTGTAGCTTTTTTTGTAAACAACTCCTACCCTATTGTGCGTTATATTTGCATAATTCTTCAACACGAAACATAATACGTATGCAAATTACTACGAAAGATGTGCTAAAAGCACTCTCTAAGGTAGAAGACCCTGATTTTAAGAAAGATATTGTAACACTGGGTATGGTGAAAGATGTGGATATCGATGGAAGCATCTTACGGTTTACCGTTGAACTCACCACACCCGCTTGTCCGTTGAAAGAAAAAATTCGGCAAGATTGCCTCGATGCCGTTCAGCAGGCATTTGGAAAAGCCTTTACTGTAGAAATCAACATGACTGCCGAGGTTACCTCCATTCGCGATAAGGCACAAGTACTGCCCAATGTCCGCAACATTATCGCCATAGCCTCGGGGAAAGGAGGCGTGGGAAAATCGACAGTTACGGCAAACTTAGCGCTCTCCCTTGCGGAAAGCGGTGCCAAAGTAGGTGTAATCGATGCCGACATTTTCGGGCCTTCCATGCCGGTGATGTTCAAAACTGAAAATGCCAAACCAGGGGTAGTACGTGTGGAAGACCGAAATCTTATCATCCCCATTGAACAATACGGCATTAAGCTACTTTCCATAGGATACCTTGCCCCTTCTGACAATGCCGTAGTATGGCGCGGCCCTATGGCGAGCTCTGCCCTAAAGCAATTCATTACCGATACCGACTGGGGAAACCTCGACTATCTGCTCATTGACCTCCCCCCTGGCACAAGCGACATACACCTTACCTTAGTGCAAACCGTTCCGGTTACCGGCGCAGTCATTGTAACTACTCCCCAAAAAGTAGCGCTTGCAGACGCCCAAAAAGGTATTGCCATGTTCCGCCAAAAACAAATCAACGTTCCTATCTTAGGATTGGTTGAAAATATGGCATATTTCACTCCTGAAGAACTCCCCGATAATAAGTATTATATTTTTGGGAAAGATGGAGGTAAAATATTAGCACAACGCTTGGAAATCCCTTTTTTAGGGGAAATCCCTTTAGTTCAGAGTATTCGCGAGGCAGGCGACGAGGGCGAGCCTATCGTAATGCGCCATCCTACTACAGCAGAAACATTCAATCATATTGCCCAAGAACTTGCCCGAAACATTGCAATCCGTAACGCAAAGGGAGAATCAATCGCAGTATAACAAAAAAACATTCAGCTATACGAACTTTTTGCGGGCTGAATGTTTTTTATATACAAACATATTAATATATTTACATATATAGTAAAGAAACCCTTTAAACACTTTGAAACTATGAAAATAGAACAGCTTTATACAGGATGCTTGGCTGAAGCCGCTTATTATATTGAATCGGACGGTGAAGCCGCCATTATTGACCCCCTACGCGAAACTGCACCGTATATCCAAAAAGCAGAACGCAACAATGCAAAAATTAAATACGTATTCGAAACGCACTTCCACGCTGACTTTGTTTCAGGTCATATCGATTTAGCCCGTAAAACAGGCAGTACCATTGTTTTTGGACCGAATGCCCAAACCTCTTACGATGCTCATATTGCCACCGACGGCGAAGAGTTCAAACTTGGCAACATTGTAATTAAAGTACTGCACACGCCAGGGCATACAATGGAATCGACTACGTATCTGTTAATCGATGAGCAAGGCAACGAACATTGTATTTTTACAGGCGATACGCTATTTATCGGCGATGTAGGCCGCCCCGACCTAGCCGTAAAATCAGACCTTACCCAAGAAGACCTTGCCGGTCATTTATTCGATTCGCTCCGCAATAAAATCATGACGTTACCCGACGAGGTAATCGTGTACCCTGCACATGGTGCGGGTTCAGCATGCGGCAAAAATATGAGCCAAGAGACCTTCGATACCTTGGGCAACCAAAAGAAAACGAACTATGCACTGAACGCTGAACTTTCGAAAGAAGAGTTTGTGAAGCAAGTAACCGACGGATTGGTAGCACCTCCGCAGTATTTCCCTAAAAATGCCATGATGAATAAAACCGGGTATGGCAATATCGATGAAGTGATGACCCAAGGATTAACGCCGCTTTCTGCCGACGCTTTCGAGCAAGAAATGCAGGTGCCAAATACATTGGTGCTCGATACACGCTCTACCGAAGATTTCCCAAGAGGATTTGTCAAAGGTGCTGTATTCATTGGAATTGATGGTACGTTTGCACCATGGGTCGGTACACTTATCGAAGATTTGCAACAGCGTATTTTAGTAGTTGCAGATCCGGGTCGAGAAGAAGAAGTAGTGCAACGATTGGCGCGTGTAGGCTACGACAATACTATAGGTTACCTTGAAGGAGGTTTCGAAACATGGAAAAATGCAGGAAAAGCAACGGACTCTCTTCCTGAAATTGAAGCAAGTGAGCTGTTGGAAATCTACGTGAATCACCCTGAGCAAATTTTGGATGTTCGCCGCGCAAGCGAACATGGAGCTACCCATATCGAAAATGTACAGAATAAGCCACTCGATTTCATCTACGAACAACTCGACTCTTTACAAAAAAATCAAACGTATTATGTACACTGTGCCGGAGGGTACCGTTCTATCATTTTCTCTTCTATCATGAAGAAAAATGGATATGCAAACCCTGTAAACATTAAAGGTGGGTATAAAGCGATTGTGCAAACGGAACTCCCACGAACAGAGTATCAAGAACCGGCTACAATGCTGTAATATCTTATAAAACAAATTTAGCATGAAGCCACCCTTTAGGTGGCTTTTTTTAATGCTTATAGCTCAACACCTAATACCAAAATATCATCGCGCTGTTCCGTGCTTTGCATATGGGCAATTAACTTGTTTTCTAATACTTCTTTTTGCTCAGAAAGCGTTTTTTGAGCGTTTTCTTCAAGCAAAGTGGCAAATCTTACTCGACCAATCTTGCGCCTTTCTATATTATTCTGATCTTGGTATCCGTCAGTCGCTAAGTATAAAACATCACCCCTACTGAGTCCCAAGGATTCGAACATAAAATCTTCCTGGTGTGTGGAATCTATCCCAATTGTGCGACGATTCCCTTTATACGTAATAAAGGTTGGTGCCGTTTTTTCATACACGTACAGATGCATTTTTGCACCTGCAAATTCTACTGAAACGTCTTGCCCATCATTATATTGAATTTTTAACATAACCATATCCATGGCATGGGTTTCCGCCATCTGGTTTCGCATCGCACTTTTAAGCTGCGTATCAAACAACGATAGCATCTCAGCAGGATTTATATTGTAATTATTTTGAGTAATAATTTCATCTAAGATGCTATTTCCTAGTAAAGTCATAAATGCTCCGGGCACGCCATGGCCAGTACAATCGGCAAGTACTAACCAAACTATTTGATCATACTGTTTTACCCAATAGAAATCGCCAGAAACAACATCTCGAGGTTTATCGAGCAAAAAGCAACTCGAAAATATTTCTTCTAGCATAGACTTATTGGATAACACCGCCCTTTGGATACGTTTGGCGGCACGAATGCTATCATTAATCATTCGGTTTTTTTCCGTTAGCTCCTTATTCCGTTCTTCAATGAAGTCGCGCTGAGCTACTAACTCTTCGTTTTGGCTTGTGATCTCTGCAGTTCTTTCTCTTACTTTTAATTCTAATTGTTCGTTTGTTTCTTTCTGGAGTATAGCATTTTTTTCAAGTTCCATAATTAGGTCGTGTTGGGCTTTTCGCTTTTGTAGCTCATTGCGTTTATTTTTAGCCCCAAGCCCCAACGCAAAAAAGAGAACTTCTATTAAAATAAAGGATTGAAGTAATGGTATAATATATCGTTGCACTTCATTACCAAAAGTTAACTGTAGTGCAACTGCCCCTAATAGTCCTCCAAAGAAACTTATGTTACCTAGCACAAAATAGCGTTCCACTCTATCGTTCTTTAACGCTACTCGAACAGTGAAAACGACTATAACACAACCAAACAGTAAAATAATGGTGTTACCAATACCATTAAAAAAGTTATAAGATACCCCTAATACATGGGTTGCTGTAATACTGATAAGCCAGAAGGCGATAAAGAATATAATAAATCCTTTCAAAAAAGTATCCCAAGAGCGGTACTTTTTCGAAGTCATTAAAAATAAACGCATAAACTGTAGATAGCAGATAATTGCCCAACCAACTGCAGACTCGAATACAAACCGTCCAATGAATGGCACAGCCGCATCTATCGCATTTCTAGTTGAGCGGGTAGATACCAACCAGTACAATACCCAAGACACCATATACAGGACATAAAACAGCCGATCTTTCTCTTTAAATAACAGATATATGAACAGATTATAGAGCGCTAAAAAGCTTAATGCGCCATAAAATAATAAGGTAAACTCATCCATTATTGTCAATTGCTATGTAATTGTACTCCTAGCTGAACTACATATTCATTATCAGAGTTTAAATTACAGGTTACCTGCCAATTATGCTAATGTATTGAGTGATATACCTATAATTAAGAGGAATGGGAATTTTTGGTTAATTTAGAATAATGGA
>CAYMYI010000085.1:18090-18524 GCA_964394585.1 uncultured Roseobacteraceae bacterium | reverse complement strand
TTTGATTATCTGCCTTTAAGTTGGTGCGGAGCTTTTTGAGCTGAAACCCGCTCTGCTCAGAAAGCGCAAACTGATTTACATTGGCCTGCCAAAGAGTATCGGTGAAAATAATGTTTTCGGCAAATGCCGATTGCTCATATACCATCAGGTGGTTATAGTCTATACCACGGGGCATTTTAGGTACGGTCGCATTGTTATAGGAAAATCGGTTACCCGCCATTTCAAGTTCATATAAACGAAGAAATAACGGAGAAGCACCGCTTGCCTCCACTGCCGTATTTTCTGAGTTTTCGATTGCTGTGGAGTCTACCACTGCCCAGGTGTCGTAGGTAAGGTCGCTATCGTACAACAGCACGCGGTTGAGTAAAAACTCGAGGGAATTGATGTCGGTTTTTTGGGCGACCAAGCGAAATTCGCCAATATTCGCATTGATT
>CAYMYI010000085.1:8336-18080 GCA_964394585.1 uncultured Roseobacteraceae bacterium | reverse complement strand
AATAAAATATCAGGAAGGGTACTTTCGGTAGTTTCGCTTTCAGATTCTTCTAAAGAACCCGATAGGGGGAGTGCTCCCTGTTCAAACGAGAACGTAGTGTTTTCTAACCCAAGGTAGCTCAGATGGAACGTTAGCGTAGCCAAATCCATCTTGCTGAGTTGGGCGCGTAGCCCACCAACATGCGTTTGGAGGTCTTGTTGGGTGGTAGGGTCGTTATACGCAACCCTCACATTTTGTAGCAGCACATTCCGGACATTGAACTTCCAGGCAGTACCCGTAGAGGTTTCGTCTTGGGTAGCGCTCGTATCGGAAAGGGCAGCAAGGAGCGGCTCGTAGTTGAGTTGCCCATTTTCTAGAGCATATACTTTTGCCGTTGCATTTTGTAAAATGATGTCGTCGATTGCAACGGTTTTGTTCAGGAGCTGTTCAAAAAACAAATCGACTTTCAGTTCTTGGCTTGCCCAAAGGGTATCGTTTTGGGTGTCGTAAATGGCAACATTGCCCAGTTTTAGGTAGTTAGGGATGGCAAGGTTAATTTCCCCGATTTCCACCTTTGTTTGCAAGTATCCTTGTAGAAAAACCTCTGCTTCGTTTGTAAGGTAACGTTGTACAAAAGGGTATTGCAACAAGAAAATGAGCAGATGCACCACCACCATCACAATGTAAAAAATGCGAAGGATGAAATTGAGTAAAAAAGCGGTGATATGATTTCTGAAAATGCGCATCGGAGAATAGTAAAGGTAAGGGTTCTAATGGCTTTCTTTTTCTTTTTAAAATTTATATCCAATATCGTAAGCTTACAACAGTTTCTTCTTACTCATTGTATTCAATAAATCTATTGTTTCCTTACAAATAATCCTTTTAAATATGAAAAAGGTATTGCGACATATTTTATTAGAAATGATTCCTGTACTCGTGGGCGTTTTAGCAGCTCTTTTCATCAACAATTGGAAAGAAACACGCACTCAGCAGCGATATATGGAAACCGTTTCAGTTATGATTGATAAGCAAATTCGGTCAAATCGAGAGGATTTAGCCCAGACGATTGCAAGGAAAGAGGTCATCCTCGATTCATTGACGACTCATATTTCTACGGATAAGACAGTAATAGAAATATTGCAGCAAACAAAAGGAATCACCGTGGCTTCTGTTCAAACGTCGTCGTGGCAGGCGCTTTTGAACTTTAAATTGGAATTGGTAGACTACAAGCTTGTCGCACAGCTTTCTTTGATAGATGAAGAAAAGCAGATTTTGCAGTTGAAAACTGATAAAATGCTCGATTTTCTATACGAAAATTTAGAGAACCCATCGCAGCAACATAAACGAATTTTCATTTTAATGCTGCAAAACATGTTGGAAAGTGAATACCGATTGCTTGAAATGCATGAAACATATTTAGAAGAGTTTTCTTCTAAATAACTTGCTCTGCCAGAGGGCGATGGGATTTGCTGAAGATGCCTTTTAAGGATTTACAAGGCTTAATTTTGCTAATTGCAGCGGCGAACCACCCAATTAGTTTTGCATGTAAAGAAATCCCTCAAACACAGCATAACTATGGCGTGCTGAGGGATTTTTGAAAGTGTTTTATGTGAAATTAGATATGCCGAAAACGCTCGAAAGCCGCCTTTTCAAGGGCTTCGCGGTGGTCAGGGTGGGCAATGCTAATGAGTGCTTTGGCACGTTGGCGCAAATTCTTTCCATATAGATTAGCCACACCATACTCGGTAACAATGTAGTGTACGTGAGCGCGGGTAGTAGTAACGCCGGCACCTTCTTTCAGCATAGGGACTATTTTAGAAATTCCTTTATTAGTGGTAGAAGTGAGTGCAATAATGGGTTTACCATCGGGCGATAGGGAAGCTCCTCGGATGAAGTCCATTTGCCCGCCTACTCCAGAATATTGTTTAGAACCGATGGTATCGGCACAAACTTGCCCGGTTAAATCTACTTCCACCGCACTGTTAATAGCGGTTACTTTCGGGTTTTTGCGGATTAGCGTGGTATCGTTAGTGAAGCTCGATTCGCGCATATCCACTACAGGGTTATCGTGCAGAAAATCGTATACTTTTTGGCTGCCTGAAACAAAACACGATACAATTTTATCTGGGCTTACCTTTTTAAATTCGTTAGTAATGATGCCTTTTTCTACCAATGGAATTACGCCATCGGAAAACATTTCCGTGTGGATACCTAGTTGCTTGTGCCCACCAAGTTCGGCAAGGACCGCATCGGGCACACCGCCGATACCCATTTGCAAGGTAGCGCCATCTTCTACCAAATCGGCGATAAACTTTCCTATTTTTTGTTCTTCGGGCGAGATAGGACGTGGTGCGTGGGCATAAATGGGGCGGTTGGTCGCTACGGCGTAATCTACTTCGCTTATGTGGATAATCCCGCTACCATGCGAACGAGGTGCTTGCTCGTTAATTTCTGCAATGATGATTTTAGCGGTTTGTGCCGCTGCGAGGGCTATATCTACCGAAGCGCCTAGCGTACAGTATCCGTGGGCATCGGGTGGCGAAAGCTGAATAAGCGCAACATCAATCGGGAGAATGTTGCGCCGAAATAAAAAGGGGATTTCGCTTAAAAATACCGGAATATAATCAGCATTGCCCTCATTGACGGCTTGCCGTACATTGGCACCTACAAAACAGGCATTGGTGTGGAAACTTTGCATACATGCTTCTTCGGTATACCGAGCAGGGCCGTCGGTATGGATGTGCACTAACTCAACTTCCCGAAGTTCTTCGTGTCGGTCGCAGAGCGGTTCAATCAGTGGAGTGGGGGTCATGGCGGCACCGTGGATAAATACGCGGTTACCCGAGTGGATTTGTTTTACGGCCTCTTCGGCAGAAACAAAGTTTGTGGTAGTTTTCATTCGTGTGAGAAGATTTGATGGTGATGCAGCGAAGCTACCAAGAAAGCCAAGGGGTAAAAATGACTTGTATCATCGAGCGAACAAACCCTTAGCATTTCCCACTCCATACGGTAATGGCAGGGTTTTGAAGTGCCAAAGGCGGAGGTACTTCGTTGAAAATTCCAAATACCGCCGAACCAGACCCACTCATGGCGGCATAGGCTGCCCCTTCTGCATAGAGCATTTCCTTTAGCTCGCCAATAAACGGGTTTTGGGAAATAGCCCATGCTTCAAAATCGTTCCGAAGCGTATGTTTCCACGTTTCTATAGGTTGCTGCAGTACTTCGGCTAGGGAAATTTCAGGGATGTTGGGGGTAACACTGCGGTAGGCTTCGGCAGTAGAAATATGAATGCCAGGGCAAACCAGTTGGATGTACTTGCCCGATAGCACCGTAGGAATAGCAGAAAGTGTTTCGCCTCTGCCTTGGGCAACCGCCGGCTGGTTTAAGATAAAAAAGGGGCAGTCGCTGCCAAGTTGAAGGGCATATGCTGCCAACTCAGTGTCGGATAGGTTTAGTTCAAAATACTGATTGAGTAGTTTGAGCATAAAAGCACCGTTGGCAGAGCCTGCGCCAAGTCCGGTGCCCGTCGGTACGGTTTTGTGTAAGTAAACCTGCACAGGGGAAAGATCGAAATCGGCAGCGAGCAACTGGTAGGCTTTAGTGCATAGGTTATCGGTGGTTTCCCCGGGGATAGGTAGCCCACTGCAAGTAAGTGAAAACGAGTCGGCAGGCACAATTTCGAGGGCTTCTTGCCACAAAATGGGATAAAAACACGAGTACAGGTTGTGGTAGCCATCTCCTCGTTTTTCGGTAATATATAAGCCTAGGTTGATTTTGGTATTAGGAAAAATAAGCATAATTACAGGCAGGTTTGTGGAATGTTTTGGAGTGAAATTACAGGAACTCTTCCACAAAATGACAAAAATCATCTTACAGAATGTGTCTTTGTCATCTTTATTGAACGTAAGGGAGAATACCTTTGAAATATCAGTTAGAGATAATTGATGGTTCTACATCAAAGAACGCGAAAAATTATGCCTCCGCAGAGGCAAAAGATAATTTTTAGGTAGTGAGTGATTTTGGAGCCCGCCAAGAACTTTGTTTTTGGTGGGCTTTTTTTATGGGTTCTATGTAGCTTTGAAAGTACCAACTGAGTTGCCCTATGAAACAGCCAATGTATATAGCGCTCCTCGTACTAGGAGCGATGGTAAGTTGCCGCCCTAGTTACGAACTTACTGCCATTTCGAAAGATCCTGCCTTTGTGGTGGTCGATAGCAGTTATCAGCCTTTAGCTAGTGCCGAATCGTTTATAGAACCGTATCGTGCTCAGCTCGATGCCAAAATGAATCGGCAAATTGGGGAGGCTACTACCGATTTGTTTAAATCGAGAGAAACCGCCGAAAATCCCTTGGGCAACTTTGCCGCCGATTTACTACTCGAACGCTCCAACCATTATTTTGATATGCCCGTTGATATGAGCGTAATGAATTTCGGAGGGTTGCGCGTAAACATCAATAAAGGCCCTATTTATGTACGTACTATCTACGAATTAATGCCTTTTGATAACCAAATTACCCTGTTGACCCTATCGGGAGAAACCGTTCAGAAACTTTTTGAGTACCTAGGCGAAACGCAGAGCATCGCCATTGCCAATACTAAACTTGTATTTACGAAAGAAGGCACTTTAAAAAGCGCCACCATTGGTGGAAAACCTTTCTCTAAAGAACAATCCTACACGGTTAGCATTTCAGACTACCTTGCCAACGGAGGGGGAAACATGAAGTTTTTAGCAGAAGCCACTCAACGTACCGATACCGGCATGCTCATCCGCGATGCAATGGTCGATTATGTAGAGGCGATGACGCAAAAACAACAGAAAATTACTGCACAAGTTGAAAACAGAGTCATCTTTGAATAACCAAATCGGTTTTAACTAATGGAGCGTAGAAATTTCTTAAAACAAACGGCAGTAGCAACCGCGGCACTTTACACCGGGCTACCCGCCTCTGCATTTGCGTTATCAGGAGCTGCCGAGCGCATCACCATTTTGCATACTAACGATATGCACTCACGTATCGACCCATTCCCTACGACCGATCGGCGCAATGCGGACAGGGGTGGCATGGCACGCAGAGCCAGCTTAGTGCAGCAAATTCGGCAAGAAGCCGAACACGTACTTTTGCTCGATGCCGGCGATATCTTCCAAGGGACTCCCTATTTTAACTTTTTCGGAGGGGAATTGGAGTTTAAACTCATGAGCCAAATGGGATACGATGCCGCCACCATGGGCAACCACGATTTCGACGCGGGCATCCCAGGGTTTATCAAACAGTTGCCCCATGCCCAATTTCCTTTTTTAGTAGCTAATTACACGTTCGAAAACGAGGTGCTTCGTAAGGCAATCGCTCCGTATAAAATCTTTAAGAAAGGAAAGATACGAGTGGGTGTTTTTGGATTAGGAATTGAACTTGAAGGTCTTGTGGCAGATGATTTATATGAAGGAACGCGCTACCTCGATCCGGTAGGTGTTGCCCGCGAAATGGTAGAAGAACTTACCCGGCAACGCTGCGATTTAATCGTTTGTCTTTCGCACTTGGGCAACCAATACGACGGCGATAAAGTCTCTGACCACAGTTTGGCAGCGCAAGTAGCAGGAATCGACCTGATTATCGGAGGGCATACGCATACCTTTATGGATGCCCCTTCCGTGGTGCAAAGTCCCGAAGGGCACCAGACGATAATCCACCAAGTAGGCTTTGCCGGTTTACGCTTAGGACGCATTGATTTTACCTTCGAAAAAGGAAAAAAGACAGCGCGGTTGGGCAGCAACCATCAAGATATTTAAAGATAGCTCGGTTAATCCGATAAATCTTACTTTATATTTGTTCATCATCTTTTTCAACATATTTGTATTTTTATGTTACATACAACATTCTTTTCTCCATCGATTCGAAAAACCTTATACGCCGTTAGTGTAACGGCAATTTTTATGGGCATCAATGCCTGCGGTGGTGGCGACGAAACACCCGACCCGGTAGTGTTAGACCCCAACCAGGTAAAAGATATGATTGGAATCTACGAAGGGACACTCATTACCTCTTTAGAAACTTTTGAAAATCAGCGTTTTGGAATCAACGACGAGGGCGATTCTACCATCATTTTGTTTTCAGTAGGCGAAACAGAAGTGCCAGTGGGTATTCGGATGGAGGCAATCGACCTATCGCCTATTGGAGATAGCACAGTCGTGCTCACTATCCCGTATCAAATTGTGGGCAGCGATACTATCCAAGGAGCGCCATTGGGGGCCGAAACGCACGGGACATATACCAAGAGCGACCGCAAGCTACGCTTTTCGATTAAGCGGCTATATTACAGCGATTTGTTTGATGCTCCGGCAGTTTCCGACGAGTTTTTTGAAGGGGAGCGCGTACAATAGGGCAATCGGTTCGTGTACTAAAAAGGCTTTCTAGGGTAATGAAGCCTTTTTTTTATGCCTTAATTATTTGAGTACGAAAAGGAATGGCGTATTTTTCATTGAAATATTTTTCAAACAAAAGGGTCTAATCCATGAAAATCGGTAGTTTTTGGAGTGTTATCTGCGTTTCTATAGTATGGGTCATAATGAGCCACGGAACCTTTGCGCAAGTAGTGCCTCAAATACAAAACTATCGCTACGACGCATACGGAGGGGGAACACAAAATTGGGCGGGGGTGCAAGATTCCTTAGGCTTGCTATATATTGCCAATGGGAGCAACGATAGCGGAATCTTACAGTTTGATGGCAATACTTGGCGACAAATCAATACCAACAACGTGCCGATGGTTTCCCTCGAAATTGGCGACCGAGGACGCATTTTTGCCGGGGGGCAATACGAGTTTGGGTATCTCGAAGCTGACTCAACAGGAGCGCTCCGATACCACTCCTTAGTCCCTCTATTACCCGACTCTCTCAAAGATTTTGGCATTATTTGGCAAACTCATTTTTTAGAAGGGAAAGCGTATTTTAATAATGGAGGCTCACACATCTTTATTTGGGAAGAAGGCAAACCATTTCAAGTAATACGCCCAACGAATGATTTCCACCGAACTTACAAAGTAAACGGAGAGATTTGGGTGCGTGATGTAAAACGAGCCTTAATGCGCATCAAAGGCACTACCCTAGAACCTTTGCCCAATACGCAAGAAATTAGCGCGGCTAGCATAGCCAATATTGTTCCTTTCGATGGAGAGCGCGTGCTGATGACCACCCAATGGTCTCAAGCACATCATGAAACCATCACGGTGTACCATCCTGCTACCGGAGCAATACAACAGCTTGCCCAAGAAGTAGCCCAAGAAATAGGGGAGGCAACGCCTTACGGCGTGAAGACGCTCAGTGGGAATCGATTTATGGTGAACACGCTCAGAAATGGGCTTTTTATTCTGGCACAAGATGGAAGCCTCTTGCAGCATATTACCCGCGACGAAGGCTTGCAAGATAACATGGTACTCTATGCTTTTGAAGATAACCAAAGAAATATTTGGGCATGTTTGAATGACGGAATTAGCCGTATTATGGCATCAGATCCTTTTATGTTAGCGCCTGAAGGCGAAACGTTTGAAGGCGGTATCGAAGATATCACCACCTACCAAGGCAAACTCTTTCTTTCTACCCAACAAGGCGTATTTGCCCAAATTCCCGATACATCGAAAACTTCATTAAACGAAAATTTTACCTTTCGGCAAATCACTAATATGATTAGTGTGCAGTGTTGGCGCTTTCAGCATGCTTTCGGGGAATTACTAATCGGAACGGGTGAGCGTGGTATTTACACAATCGATGCAGACCGATTTGAAGCTCAAAATATTATCGACTTTTCTGTATACGACATGCACCCTTTTACGTACAACAATCGGCAACTGCTGTTGGCAGGGGGGCGGCAAGGGCTTATTCTTCTAGAAAAAGATAAAGTAGGCTGGGATACTCTTTGGACCGATACACAGTTGAAAAAATCGATTGTTACCGGATTACACCGAGCGGCAACCCCAGAAAACTCAGCGTTCTTATTGTGGATTTCGTTAGAAGAAAGCCAAGGAGTACGCTACATTCAAACCGATATCGAAGCGCTTATCAAAGGAGAATTCACGGTGGAAAAACCTGCAAACCTAGAAGAATTCCCCGATGGCTTTGTGTATTCTAACAAAGTAGGTAATCAAATTTATTTTATGCCCGATTCGGGCATCTATACCCCTGCGTTTTCAGGCAATGCAAACTTGATAAAGGCAGTGGAAGGATTCGACGAGCTGGCACCGTACGCTCTGCGAGGTATCTACGAAGATAAGGAAGGAGACTTCTGGGCGATTTCCCGTAACCAGCGAGTGTTCCATTGTTTACCGCGCCGTGGTGGAATAATGCAATGCGATAGCACGGCTATGCTCTCGCTAGATGTGGGCAATCTTGCGAATATGTTTTTCCAAGAGGGGGTTTGTTGGCTTGCCGGAACCGATGCTTTGGTGCGCTTTCAAAAATCGTTAGAAAAAAATTACCGCACCTCATACGCCACTTTGGTTCGCTCGGTACAAACCGAGAACGATTCGGTCATTTTTGCGGGAAATCGCTCGCTGCGAGTGCCCCATGTGCCTCCGGTTTTACCTTTTGAAAGTAATGCCCTCACGTTTTATTATGCAACTCCATTTTTTGAAGATGCTGAAGATGTGGTATACAGCCATCGTTTGTTAGGCGATAAAGACACATGGAGTAAGTGGAAAAAAGAACCCAAAACGGTGTATACTAATTTGTGGGAAGGCGATTACATCTTTGAAGTAAAAGCCCGAAATGTATTTGGGCAAGAAAGCACCATTGGGCAATATGCCTTTACGGTATTACCACCGCTTTATCGCACTTACCAAGCCTACTCGGCTTATTTTATCGCAATTGTAGTACTAGTATGGGGAATTGTACGGTTGAACACCAACCGCCTCAAAGCTGAAAAGCAACGGCTAGAACGCTTGGTGAAAATCCGTACAAAAGAGATTGAAGAACAAAACGAAGAAATTCGCGCCAAAAACTCTGAACTAGAACTACAGAAAGAGGAAATCTCGACTCAAGCCGAAAACCTGCGGAAAGCCAACGATAAAATCAGCAAAGCGAATACTGCCTTGGAGAAAAGCCAAAAAGCTATCCAAGAGCAAAACGATAAAATTACATCGAGTATCACCTATGCCAAGCGGATTCAGGAGGCAATTTTACCCAGCCGCATTCTGATGCAACGCTATTTGCCCGAATCGTTCATCCTTTTTAAACCGCGCGATATTGTAAGTGGCGATTTTTATTGGTATGCCCATGTAGAAACTACAGAAGGCAAGCCTGTTTCGGTAGTGGCAGCAGTAGACTGTACGGGGCACGGAGTGCCAGGAGCGTTTATGTCGATGTTAGGCGATGCATACCTCAACCAGATTGTGCAAGTACAAGGAATTACCGAGCCTGCTCAGATTTTATTTGCCTTGAACGAGTATGTGCGCGATGCCCTGCGCCAAAGTACCAACCAAAACCGCGACGGCATGGATATGGCTCTCTGTACTATCCATCATACCGAAAACCGCCTTGAGTTTGCTGGAGCACGTAACCCAATTATTTATGTGAAAAACGGAGAACTTCATCGCATTAAGGGGGATAACTTTTCTGTAGCAGGACGAATGAAACAGCACGAAGCCCGATATACTACTCATTCGGTTCAGATTGACGCGCCAATAGCAGTTTACCTCTACTCAGATGGATACCAAGACCAATTTGGTGGAAAAAATGGGAAAAAGTTAGGTGGAACTTCATATGAAGTTATTATAACA
>CAYMYI010000085.1:0-8326 GCA_964394585.1 uncultured Roseobacteraceae bacterium | reverse complement strand
TATGTATAGTATGTCAACGTCCGTTCACATGGAGGAAAAAATGGGAAAAAGTTTATGACGCGCCAATTTCGCGAATTGCTCTACAAAGTGCACGAACACGATGCCGCTACTCAACACAAGCTGTTAGAAGAAACGCTACACCAATGGATGCATCCTGCTGAAGGAGTCCACCACGAACAAGTAGACGATATTATGGTAATAGGATTGATCCTGTCACCGAATGCATGAGGTTTATTTTATCACAGGAAGCAACATTTTAAAGGTAGTGCCTTTCCCCGGTTGGCTATCGACCTGGATGGTGCCATTCAGTTTCTCGGTAGTCTGTTTAACAATATAAAGCCCTAAGCCCGAACCGCCCGAACGGTCGGTAGCTCGGTAAAACATATCGAATACTCTATCGAGATGCTCTTTCGAAATACCTAAGCCGTTGTCTTCAAAAGTGAGGAGTAGCCGTTTGTCTTGTTGAACGTACTTAGCTGTAATAAGTAAACAGCTTTGCTCTGTATTATATATGTTCTGGTATTTGATAGCGTTGGAAATCAGATTACTGAAAAGGATTTTCATTTTTAAGGGGTCGCTGTAGAACGGGAACGGGAGAGTTACTTCGGTAAGTACCGATAGCTCGCTGGCATGGTCGAGGTATTGGAAGTCCTCTAGGCACTCGTCGATCAGTTGCTGGAATTCGATTGCCTCTCTGGTTGGCGTGGAGCGTGTAGTTTTAGCAAAATCGAGCATGTTGTTGATGAACGCATCGAGGCGAGTGGCCTTTTGCCGAATTAGCGGCAAGTACTCTTGGGTAGTCGTTTCGTCGAGCTGTATTACGTTGAGCAGTCCTAAGATAGAAGCGATGGGCGAGCGCAAATCGTGCGAAATGCGGTAGACAAGGTTATCAAGCTCGTGGTTACGTGTTTCAAGGTTTTCGATGGTTTTTTTTAGGGCTATCTCTTTTTCGGAAAGCTCATCGAGCGTAGCTTTTAGCTCTTCATTGGCTTGGACAAGTTCCTCTTCTTGCATGAGCAGGCTCTCATTTTTTTGTTTTAGTTCGCGATTAAATGCCTCAATTTCTTTGGCTTGAGAGCGAACTTCCGTAACATCTCGGGCGATAATCATCACCTTATTGGGTTTTTGGTTTGACTCAGAGAGATAAAGAGGGGTTACCTTCCCCGAAAAAATGTGCAATTCTTGCGATACAAGGTTTTGTACTTCTAGCTCGAAAGTGCTGTGCTCTCCTTGAAACCCCGCACTCATTTTTTCTTGCAAATGGGCAGCATTCTCTTTATCAAGAAATTCGAACACCTTGTGCGAAATTACATCGCTGTTGGGGTCAAGTTCTGAAAATGCATTGTTGGTAAACTCAATCACTCCTTCGGGGTTAACTAGCACAATGAAGTCGTCAGCTTGTTGGATAATGGTATTCCACCGCTGTTCCGATTGGTACACCTTTACCACCTCTTCTTCAACACGGTGCTCCAATTGTTCTGTTAATGCAGAGAGGGTTTCATTTTGGCTTTGGAGCTCTTCATTAGCTGCCGATAGTTTAGCGTTCAGTTCTTGTATGTAGAGTTCTTGCTGTTTCTGCTCGTGGATATCGATAATAGAACCTGCCATGCGGATGGGCTTCCCATTCGTATCACGCTCGCATTTGCCCGTAGAAAGAAACCACCGATACTCGCCGGCTTTTGTTTGCATGCGGTATTCGATGCGGAAAGGGAAGTAGTTCTCAAAGTGCTGGGCAACGGCTTCTTCAAGTTGAGGCAGGTCGCTGGGGTGGGTACGTTTGGCAATTTCCCCATAGCTTGCAGGAAATTCATTGTTTTGGTAGCCCAGCAATTCGTAGTAGCGCGGGTTGATGTAGGCAGTGTCTTTTTCGATGTCAATCCAATCCCAAATTCCTACTTCTACCCCATCGGTAACAAGCTGAAATCGCATGTTTTCCTCAGAGAGTTTTCGGTTCGATTGTTCCAACTCCTGCTCAAGTTGGCTAAGGGTTTCTTGTGCTTCTTGGTTGAGCTTTTGCAGTTTTTGTTTTAGTTGTTGCGCTTTATTTTCAATAGCGTTTTGTTTCATAAACTACCAGAAGTTGAAGTCGACGAGTGTAGTGATAAATCAGTTGAATAAATTTACTGAAAATAATTTCTGTTTGGCATATGCTTAACAAAAAACATGGCTATCCTGAAAGTTGTAAAGCACAGCCTGTTAGCATATGCGCAGTTGACAAAATCGTAACTTTCAAGATAGCCTTTTTGGACGCTGCGTTTGCCCCAAAGTGTTAGGTGTTTTTCCGCATTTTTACGGCAATTTCTTGTACTTCGTTCCAAACGCGGAAGATGTTTTGGTAGCACATTTTGGCAATGTCTTCTTCGGTGTACCCTCTTTTGAGCAATTCTAAAATAAGATTGGGGTATTCAGAGGCATCCTTTAAGCCGGTAGGGAGGGTATCGCCTACGCCGTCGAAATCGGAGCCAAAGCCTACATGGTCGATACCCACTAAACTCACCACATGGTCGATATGATCGGCAACTTTCCCCACCGTAGAATACATAGGGTTTTCTTTAGCGTAGTTTTCGCGATAGGCTACCATGAGCGAATCGTTCCAGGCTAGGTTATTTTGTTCGGCATAGTCGGCAAGGTGCGCACGCATCGCCGACGATTTTTCGCGCGATTCTCCATCGACGAAGGTAGAACCGAAGTTGATCATGATGACCCCACCATTTTCGGCTAGCTTCCGGATCATGTCGTCGTTCATGTTGCGTTCGAAGCCTGGTACAAACTTGCGTACCGAAGAATGCGAGGCAATGGCAGGAGCCTGGGTAATTGCCATCACATCGTAAAAAGCACTATCGGAAACATGGGAAATATCTACCATGATACCCACGCGGTTCATCTCTTTCACTACTTTTTCGCCAAAGGGGCTGAGGCCGTTCCAGGTGCGTACCGAGTCGTACGAAGAGTCGCAAATCTGATTCACTTTGCTGTGAGTAAGGGTAATGTAGCGAATGCCCCGGTTGTAGAAGTACGCTACATTGGCGAGGTCGTCTTCGATCGGCGCACCATTTTCCATCCCCATTGGCAGGGAAATGAGCCCTTGGTCAAAATTCTCTTTTACGTGCTCAGGCGAGTAAGCCATGGCAAACTTTTCGGGGTATTTTTCGGCAATTCCGTTCACCATATCGATGAGCGAATCGGCATAGGCTTTCGAGCGCCCGGCTTCTTCTTGGTAGCTTGCCGGAATGTAAATTGACATGAACGGGGCATCGAGCCCGCCTTCTTTGGCGCGTTCGTAGTCGAAATTTCCTTTTTCTGCACGTTGGGAAACATCTTCGAGTACCCGTTCGAAACGAAACATGTTAATGCGCAATCGGGTGGGCAAGTCTACGTGCCCATCTACCATGATGTACTTCCGAGCAATTGCCTGTGCTTCGGCAAGGGTAGGTTCCGAAGTAGCGGGTGAAGTTTCCTCGGCAGTGGTGGCGTTTTCGTTGTTTTCTTGCGAAGGTTGGCACTGCGCCAAGAGTAGCACAGCTCCCAAGCTAAGTAGTAAAAATTGCAGTTGTTTCATTGTGGAAAAAAGATTGGTAAAACATCAATTTAAATAGTGAATATACAGAACACGAGAGGGAAATATACACCGATGCTTTCTCAGAGGGTTAAATAGTTATTGATTATCAAGGAATTACGAACTATTTTTTGGTTGTGCCCAACACACTTGATGAAAAAAAACTGCCTGAACGACAGAGAAAAACTGCTGCAGTTCAGGCAATTTGGTTGAATAGAAACTCTACTCGTTGGGTTATTTCTTTTTGAATAAGACTTCCGGAGCTTTCAGTTCTATATAGTTATTTTCGGGTGCTACATCGGCAAGGCGCTGCGATGGGTCGATGATAATGCTGGCGATGTTTTCATACTTTGCCGGAATTGCCATGGTGTATTCAGGGTACGTCCAAGGCCAATCTTCCATCACAGTGCGTTTTAAGTCGTTTTCGGGGGCTTTTATGCCGCGCATCATGCGGAGGGGGATGTAGAATAGTTCGACGCTGCCATCTTTATACACGACCATCACTTCAATGGGCATCATCATGTTGCCGTGGCGGTGTAGGGTTAGCAAGGTTTCTTCGCCTTGGGGGCGGACTTGCCCCAATCCGTAATCGATGGTATTAGTGGTGTTCACCCAATGCTCGAAGTACCAATCTAGCTCAATCCCAGAGTGTTTTTCCATAACTCGCTTAAAGTCGTTTACATTCGGATGTTTGAATTTCCACGTGTGGAAATAGCGGCGCATGCCCTCCATCATGGTTTCTTCGCCAATGATGTAACCTAATTGGTGAAGGGTTACCGCTCCTTTTGAGTAAGCTGCAATGCCATAGGCACGGTTCGTAGCGTAGTGGTCAGAGTGGGTGGATATCGGTTCTTCCATACCGCTTTGCACCAAGGCGAAATAGCCGTTGTACGAGCCTTCAAACTTGTTAACTACTGGTTGATTGGGAGGGAACAGCTCGAACATCGTAGCTGCCGAAGCATACGAGGTAAACCCTTCGTCCATCCAAGGGTAGAGCGCTTCGTTAGTGGCTAATACGCCTTGATACCAACTGTGGATTAGCTCGTGGACTGTTACGCCCACCAAACTGCGCAACGAGCGCTTTCCGGTAATGAGTGTACTCATGGGGTACTCCATGCCGCCATCGCCTCCTTGTACCGTAGAGAATTGCTCGTAAGGATATTTCCCAAAGTTTTCGTTCATAAACTGAAAGGCTTTTACGGTGTAGTCGCCTAAGGCTTCCCAGTTTTCCCGGATTTCTTCGTCATCTTGATAAATGAAATGTAGGGTAGGGCCATTGGGTACTTGCTTGGTGTAATGGATATAATCGGGATCGGCTGCCCACATAAAATCGTGCACGTCGGGTGCTTTGAAATGCCAGGTGAGTTTATCGCCTTTTTTGCGGCGTACTTTGCTACCGGGCTTCTCGTAGCCGTGCCCAATTTCCTGAGGATTTTGTAAATAGCCGGTGCCTCCTACCAAATAGGCAGAGTCAATCGTGATTTTTACATCAAAATCGCCCCAAATACCATAGAACTCTCTACCGATGTAAGGATTAGGGTGCCAGCCTTCGTAGTCGTACTCACACATTTTAGGATACCATTGCGACATGGAATAGCGCACACCTTCGGCACTATCGCGGCCCGACCGGCGAACCTGTAGGGGCACTTGACCTTCGAACTCCATTTCGAAGGTGGTGGTCGCGCCCGGCATAATTAGCGTTTCAAGGGGAACTTCTAGGATAGTGCCAACTTCTTCAAAAGCAATGGCATTCCCGGCATGCTTAAGCGATTTAACACGCAAAAAGCCAATTTCTTCTTCGCTTAAATTATAAATGCGATCGCCTACGCGACGATCCGGATCGGCAATCGTACGTGAGCGAACGTCCATCATGCTATTGGGTTGAAAGGCATTAAAATAAAGATGATAAAATACATGAGTGAGCGTATCGGGAGAGTTATTAGTATAAGTGAGTGTTTGCGTACCAGTGTACCGATTCGTTTCCACATCCATATCGACTTCCATTTCGTACGTGGCACGTTGTTGCCAACGGTCGGGTTGTGCATGTACGCCTAGCGCACAGCATAGCCCAATACATAGGGCAGTAACAATTCTGAAAGAGTGTGTCATTTGCTATTAGGTTATGATGAAACAATTTTTTTATAAATCAGACATCAGTAAAAATATAAAATCGGGCGGTCTTCTAATCTTCTGCTTTATATTAACGGGTATGAAATCGGTCAATATCGTTTTTAGGAGAGTAATTACGAGTGCAATTCTTGTGCTTTCGTGCGTTGCTCCATCGGCGGCACAGGCAGTGCAAGGAATGCCCCAAGTGCAGCACTACACCTCGAACGACTACCAAGCGGGGGCTATCAATTATGCCATTGCTCAAAACCAAACAGGTATTATCTATGTGGCAAACCGCCGCGGATTACTTACGTTTGATGGTGCCCAATGGCAACTCTACCCCTTGCCCCAACGCTCGGCAGTGTACAGCCTCGCTATCGACTCTACCGGAACAACCTATGTGGGAAGCGAAGATAGCTTTGGCTTTTTTACCGCCGAACCGAACGGTGCTATGCACTACCAAGCTCTTCGCACCGGCAATGGTGTAGGGGCTATCGAGCAAGTAATTGCCACCCAAACCGGCGTATGGTTTTGGGGAAAACAAACGGCAGCATTATACGCCGATTCTACTTTGATCGATGTTTCAGCACCGAAGCCAATCCTCCGATTATTTCCCTTAGGCGATGGCATGTTTGCCCAAGATGAAAGTCTACGTTTGCTAGCATGGAACGGAGAGGCGTTTGAGCCCATGAGCAACGAGCCCTTCCCCTTTGAAATTACCGCACTCGTAGACCACGCAGCAGGACAGTGGCTTGCCGCCTCCGAACAAGGACAATTTTATTTGATAGATACCGAAACGTTCACTTGGCAACCTTTTTCAGCCACTGCCGCTTCTTTTTTTGAAATGAATGCGCTGCAAACTCTAGTGCCCATCCAGCGCGATTTCTATGCTATTGGGACAAAAAAAGGAGGATTGGGGATTATGGATAAGCAAGGAACATTGGTGTTTCTGATTAACCGCGACAAGGGCATTGTCAACAATTTTGTACGGCATTGCTACCAAGATACTCGCCAAAACCTTTGGCTAGCAACCCATAACGGTATCGCTTTTGTACCATTGCAGGCCCCTTTTTCGCATTTTGGCGAGCAAGAAAAGATTGAAGGCGCTGTGGTAGATGCATGCATTCACGGCGATTACCTGTATGTGGGTACTCGGCAAGGGGTCTTTTTCCGCCCGTGGGGCAGTTCGGGCAATCCCTTCGCCGATACGTGGGGCTTTGCTCCATTGCACACCAACGCCCTAGAGGTATTTTCTTTTGAAAAGAAAGAAAATGATTTGCTCGTTCTTACCGACGCAGGCGTGTACACTATAACTGGCAACCAAATGGAGCTTGCCGAAACAACAGTAGCTACGCGGCGGTCTACAAAGCAAGCTGAACCGCTACCACCACCCTATGCAGAACGTTGGGGGAATGTGCAAGTTAGCACTACCGACTCTGCTGGTAACATTTGGTTCGTTGCCGAGCAAGCTGTGGGAGTATTGAAAAAAAACGGTGCAGGCTACATTGATGAAACGGAACTATTTCGGCAATTTGAAGGGCTACCCCTGTATTTTATCTACCCGATAGATACAGAAAATGTGTTGTTCGGCTCGCCCGAAGGTTTAATCCACTACAATCCGTTGCTGCGAGAAACCGTACTTGATACCGCAGTACAGCGTTTTACTACCGTACTCCGCACGATGGAAGTATATGGACAGGATACGCTTACCTATCAAGATACCTATTTATGGAAAGAAGATAAGAACGCTACACAAGCCGTATTGCCGTGGGAGCGGAAATCGGTGCAATTCACCGTAGCGGCACCTTGGTTCGATCGCCCTGAAAAAACGATGTATCGCTTTTGGTTAGATGGTTTTCAGACGGAGTGGTCGGCATGGCAGCCCACTTCGACGATGCGCTACGACCGCCTACCCCAAGGTACTTACACATTGGTAGCGCAAGCTAAAAACGCCTACGGTCTTCTAAGTGAAGAAACCCGCTATACATTTTCAATAGCTGCTCCTTGGTATTATCGCTGGTGGGCGTATCTCGCTTATTTTGCAGGAGCAGCATTGCTGTATGTGGTGGCGGTGCGCTTGTACACCTATCAACTTAGGGTTTCTAAACAGCGGCTCGAGCGCCAGGTGAATGAACGAACCAAAGAAATCGCCGAAAAAAATGAGGAAATCCGCCAACAGAACCAGCAGTTGAGTGAACTCAACCAAGAAAAAAATGACATCATTGGGGTGCTTGCACACGATATGCGCAACCCCTTGCATCAGATTCGGGGCTTGGTGGATATCAGCGAAATTCGTTTCCCCAACATCGATCCAGAACTCAGAGAGTACCATAAGCTCATGGTACAAGCGGTAGATCGGTTGAATGAAATGATCGGGCAGATTTTAAACCTAAAAGCGATCGAATCGGGGAGTATTCAAATGAACTTAGAGCCGCTGAACTTGCACCATTTGCTCAATGCTTCGGTAGATGGGCTAGCGGGCAAAGCGGCAAAAAAAAATATCCGCTTAGTAAAACAAGAAGAAATCCTCGAAAAGGAAGTGAAAGTCGATCGGAACTACACGCTTCAAATTTTTGAAAACTTGATTAGCAACGCTATTAAGTTTTCTCCGAAAGAAAAAACCGTATATGTAACCATTAAGGTTGAGAAGGAGCATCTGAT
>CAYMYI010000084.1:0-18617 GCA_964394585.1 uncultured Roseobacteraceae bacterium | reverse complement strand
CTATGTCGCTTTGGCGAATTGGCAAAACAACAAAATAAAATTTCCCAACAGACTCATAATTTAGGGATTTTCAATTCTAGTGTTCTAACCATTAATTCTAGTGCCGAAGATGTAATTGTGTTAGGAAATCTGACCAATTTTGAGGTAGGTACATTCTCGGCGAACAATCAGGCTAATTCGGTTTGTACCAATGCTACTTGTGCCTCTATCAATATTAATACTATCACTAATTTTAATCAGCCTCTATCGGGCGATGCGGCAATTGTAGCGTGCGATAACAGTAATTCAGCAGATTTTAAACCGGGTGCAGCAGTAGAAGTGTGTCCGGCAACGTGTAATACGACTTTACCTATCGAACTTCTTCAATTCGATGCTTATACGGTATCGGGCAATGTGGAAATTACATGGGCAACTGCAGCGGAAATTAACAACGCTTATTTTTTGATAGAACGCTCCGGCGATGGTTTGGCATTTAATACGCTAGAACGAATAGAAGGTGCAGGAACCTATATAGGCTTACGCAATTACCAAATGGTAGATACTGATCCGCTCGTAGGGCAGGCATATTACCGTTTAACGCAAGTTGACTTTGACGGTACTTTTACATACAGTAAGGTAATTTCCGTCTTTAAGAAGCCTGATGTTTTTAACCTTCGAACATATCCGAACCCTGTGTCTAAAAACGCAACTTTTTACATTGACTTCAACCAAAAAAATGCAGGCAATGTAATTTATGAATTATATGATGTGTTAGGAAAAATTATTTTGACACAGAGCATGTATTTTTCGCAAGGACAAAATACACTTTTTATTCCTACTCAAAATTTACACGATACGCACTACTTTGTTAAAATCATTACTACCGATGGCGTATCAATAACCAAAAAATTTATGGTAAAGTAAGTTATACCCATAATTAATTATTTTGGGAATAATAGGAGTATCCCCCGACGGTTTGAAAATTCAATTTCATCAGCGATTTGCCTTCTATTTCCCTTGACCGATGGAAGGTAGCCAGGTTACCATTTCGGGTTGCCAAATAATGAGGGCGAGCATGAGTAGTTGAATAGCGATAAAGGGCAAAATGCCTCGGTACAAATGCTTGGTTTTTACAGAGGGAGGCGCTACGCCTTTTAAGTAGAATAATGAAAAGCCAAAAGGAGGCGTTAGAAACGAGGTTTGTAAATTCATAGATACTAAAATGGCAATCCACAGTAAATTCATCTCGTAAGCGGCAAAAATGGGGGTTACCACCGGCATAAAAATGAAAATAATTTCGATAAAATCGATAAAAAAACCAGCAATAAAAATAGCAACCATCACCACAGCTAAAAATGCGTAGGGGCTAAGGTTGGCTCCTTCAATGAGCCCGATGAGGGTGGCATCGCCATCTATTCCTCGAAATACCAGCCCAAAGGCTGTGGCACCCATTAAAATCATGAATACCATCGCCGTGAGAAAGGTGGTTTCTCGCATCACTTCTTTTAACACCGAAAAAGAGAGTTTTTTCTCGAAAGCAGTTAGCAACGTGGCTACAAAAGCACCTACTCCGGCGGCTTCGGTAGGGGAGGCAATGCCGGCAAAGATGGAGCCCAGCACTGAAAGTACCAGCAACAGCGGTAGTACAAACGTGCGGAAGAGCAAGGAAAAACCACGCTCAGCTTTGAATGTAGCCAACTCGCTAGCTGGAACAGAAGGAGCTTCGGAGGGGCGAACCATGGCGATGATTACCACATAAAGTATGTAGAGCACGACTAACAACACTCCTGGCACTATGGCGCCTATGAATAAATCGCCTACGGAAATGTTCATGACACTGCCTAGCAATACCAGGACAATACTCGGGGGGATAATCTGCCCCAAAGTGCCTGCCGAAGCAATGGTTCCCGTTGCGAGTGTGGGGCTGTAGTGGCGTTTGAGCATGGCGGGTAAGCTGAGCAATCCCATGGTAACTACAGTGGCGCCTACAATCCCTGTGGAAGCGGCTAGCAGCGCCCCTACTACGATGACGGCAATGGCAAGCCCGCCCTTTACGCGTCCTAATAGCATTGCCATTGTGTTGAGGAGGCGCTCGGCGATGCCCGATTTTTCGAGCATTACACCCATGTACACAAACAAGGGTACGGCAATGAGCACAAAGTTGTTCATGGTGCCGTAAATCCGAAGGGGGAGTAAATAGAAAAACTCAATCCCGAAGACGAAATACCCGAAAATGAGTGATACCCCGGCTAAGGTGAATGCAACAGGAAACCCTAGCAATAAAAGAATAAACAAGGCTAAAAAGAGGAATAATACAGTCATGACGTTTAGCGGCTGGGAGAGTTCAACTTTGTCGATTTATGGGCAATCACCAATAACGAGCGGCACAGCAACGAGAGGCCTTGAAGCCATAAAAAACCAAAGCCTACAATCATTGTACTTTTGATGAGATACCGAGCCGGCAAGCCGCCCGGATCCGAGGAGCGCTCGTTCATCAACCAGGCGTTTTTCACGTAGGGAATGCCCGCTTGGATTACCACAAGGCAGAAGGGAAGCAGGAATAGCAACACTCCTACCAAGTTTATCCATGCTTTTTGCTTTTCTGACCATCGGGCATAAAAAACATCTACGCGAACGTGCTTGTCGTGCTTGAGCGTATAGCCGGCACCAAATAAAAACAGAACGGCAAACAAATGCCACTCTAACTCAAAGATTGCCGGGCTGCTATATTGCAGCAAATACCGCATGAATACATCGGCACAAAAAAGCAGTACAAGGGCAGTGGTAAGCCATGCTACCGCGCGACCTATCCACTCGTTGAAGGAGTCGATAGCGTGTGCGAGTTTTTCGAGTAGGGTCCAAACCATAAGCGTTGTTGTATTGATGAGTTTTAAAGGAAATATACCAAATTTTCTTTGGGAGGAAACAGCGCTTACTGTACCCTTTGTAGGTTGTTGAAAAGGCTTTTCGTAAAGGGAGCATTTTTTCATTTGCCTGTTATATCCCGAACTTTTATTTTAGCGTCGTCTTGCAGGAAATCGCTTAGTAATGATACAACTACAAAATACTATTGCATGGTGGTGGCACGGTTTACAACGCACACAGCGCGTGATGTAAGGCTTTGCCCTATCTTGTTTTTTAGAAGAGGCTTGTCGGAATCGCGGCAAGCCTTTTTTGTTGGAATCCTTTTAATAAAAAGATAATTAGATGCTTAAACGATGAAAACATTTCATTTTACCACGCGCTACCAGCGGATGCTTGCCGATACGGTAACGCCGGTGAGCTTGTATTTGAAATTACGCGATCGGTTTGCCAATAGCATTCTGCTGGAAAGCTCCGATTACCACGGAAACGAAAACAGCCTATCGTACATTTGTTGCGAGCCAATTGCGCGTTTTAAAGCCCAAAACGGGCAATACACGATTCATTACCCCGATGGCACGCACGAAAACGGCACACTTCCTTGGGGCAAAGCAGGGGTTGAAAAACTCGTAACTTTTTCCCAATCGTTTCATTCTGAAAAAAAGGCAAAAGGAGTGGTAAGTAACGGGATTTTTGGCTACATGTCGTTCGAGGCAGTGCAACATTTTGAGGATATCACCTTCCGAAGTGATAAGAAAACGACCAACCCCATTCCCGAAATGCTGTACCACGTCTATCGATACGTAATTGCCATCGACCATTTCCGCAACGAGCTCCACCTCTTTGAACATGCACTTGAAAATGAGGCGCACGATAGCCGAATAGAAGAAGTCGCCACATTGCTCCGAAACCGGAATTACCCTTCGTATAGTTTTAAAACACAAGGCAAAGAACAGTCGAATTTTTCCGATCAGGAGTTTTTAGAAGTGATTGACCACGGGAAAGCCCATTGCAATGTGGGCGATGTGTTTCAGATTGTGCTTTCTCGGCGTTTTCAACAAGGGTTCCAAGGCGATGAGTTCAATGTGTATCGTGCGTTGCGCTCTATCAACCCTTCTCCTTATTTATTTTATTTCGATTTTGGCAACTTTAAGATTTTTGGTTCTTCGCCCGAAGCGCAAATTCGCATTCAAGACCGAAAAGCTACCTTATTCCCCATTGCAGGGACATTTCGCCGAACCGGAAACGACAAAGCCGATGCCGAACTCGCTCAAAAGCTGTACGACGACCCCAAAGAAAATGCAGAACACGTTATGCTCGTGGATTTAGCTCGGAACGATTTGAGCCGCAACGGCAACGAAGTTACCGTAGAAACCTACAAGGAAATTCAGTATTACTCGCATTTAATCCACTTGGTATCTAAAGTTACCGGCACACTTTCCGAAGGAATTTCTCCGTTGCGCGTGGTTGCCGATACGTTCCCGGCGGGCACGCTCTCAGGAGCACCCAAGTACAAAGCCATGGAACTGATTGACCGTTACGAGAACACCAGCCGCAATTATTATGGCGGGGCGATTGGCTTCTTGGGGTTCAATGGCGATTTCAACCACTGTATCACCATCCGATCTTTTCTAAGCCAAAACAATACGCTGAACTACCAAGCCGGCGCGGGAGTAGTGGCAAAATCGAATACGGAAAGCGAACTGCAAGAAGTAAATAACAAGCTAGCGGCTTTACGCCAAGCCCTTAAAGATGCTGAATCTATCTTTTAACCATCATCATGAAAATATTAGTACTCGATAATTACGACTCGTTCGTATACAACCTCGTGCATTTGTTGTACGAGCTAGGTTTCGAAGCCCAAACCGAGGTGTTTCGGAACGATAAGATTACCCTAGCCGAAGTGGATCGCTATGATAAAATCTTGCTTTCCCCCGGGCCTGGGTTGCCCCACGAAGCCGGCATAATGCCCCAACTTATTCAGCAATATGCGCCTACCAAAAGTATTTTGGGGGTTTGTTTGGGGCATCAGGCGATTGGAGAAGCCTTTGGAGCTACCCTGCATAATTTGCCCAAAGTGCTGCATGGTGTGAGTAGCCCAGCGACAATTACCACTGCCGACCCCTTATTTAGCGAGTTGCCCACCAGTTTTCAAGTATGCCACTACCATTCGTGGGTAGTGCAGCCCGAAACGGTAGCCACACCACTAGAAGTGCTCGCCACCGACCCCGAAGGCAACATCATGGCATTACGCCACAACACCTATTCGGTACGTGGCGTACAGTTCCACCCCGAATCGATTTTAACCGAACACGGAAAATCTATCATACTCAACTGGTTAAAACAGTGCTAAAACAACATTATCATGAAATCTATTTTAAACGATTTATTTGAATACCGCTCGTTGCCTACTCCTAAAGCAAAAGAAATTTTGAAGAAATTGGCGCAAGGAGAATATAACCCTAGCCAAGTTGCCGCTTTTCTTACCGTGTTTTTAATGCGAAGCATTACGGTAGAAGAGTTGGAAGGCTTTCGAGATGCAATGCTAGAATTGTGCATTCCCTTAGATTTGAGTGCATACGACCCCATCGATTTGTGCGGTACTGGTGGCGATGGAAAAGATACGTTTAACATCTCCACGCTTTCTTCGTTTGTAGCAGCCGGAGCAGGGCAAAATGTTGCAAAACACGGCAATAACGGGGTGTCGTCAGTATGTGGCTCTTCGAATTTATTAGCTCACTTTGGTTATCAGTTTACCAACGATGTGGAAACTCTCACGCGCGATATCGAATCGTGTGGCATTTGTTTTTTGCATGCGCCCCTGTTTCACCCTGCCATGAAAAACGTAGCCCCCATTCGGAAAGAACTTGGCGTGAAAACGTTTTTCAACATGTTAGGTCCTATGGTAAATCCGGCTTTCCCCAAAAAGCAATTGGTAGGGGTGTTTAGCTTAGAACTCGCCCGTTTGTATGCGTATTTATACCAACAAACTGATAAAGATTTTGTGATTTTACATTCTCTTGACGGATACGATGAAATCTCTTTAACAGGGCCGTTTAAGCTGATTACCAAGCTACAAGAACGAGTGATAGCCCCGGAAGACTTAGGCTTTTCTACCGTAGCGCCTACCGATTTACACGGTGGGTCTACTGTAGAAGAAGCAGCAAAAATTTTCCTTTCTATTTTGGAAGGGGAGGGAACGCCTGCTCAAAATAGTGTGGTGCTTGCCAACGCCGGCATGGCTTTGCATTGCGGCAAAGGGGTCAGTATGGAAGAAGGTATAGCCCTAGCGAAAGAGTCGCTGGAGTCGGGTAGGGCGTTAGCGACCTTTAAAAAATTAGTGGAAGGTTAGAAGGAAACCTCCGTAAAGATGCGTTTTGATCAGCGCATTATGGTAAAAAAAGTGCTAAAAGGTTCATCGCAATACTTTTGGCGTGTATTGGCACTTTTCAAAGAACTCTTCGAGGGTATGAGCATCTTTTTCGCGACAAAGATTTACAAGTACCTGCGCACAGGCACTCGCGTCGCTTTCTGCATGGTGATGGTTCAATTCGATAGCATAGTGCTGCGATAAGTGGGCTAACCCGTAGCGAGGCAATCGGCGCACGGCTTTGCGGGCAGCTTGAAACGTGCAAGCATATCGCATACGCGGAAGGGGCAAATCGTAGAATTTGAGTACAGTGCGCAACACTCCCATATCGAATTGAGCATTGTGAGCCACTACCAGTTGGTTTTCGAGGTAGGGCAAGAGTTTTGGGTAAAGTTCTGCAAAATCGGGGGCATGTTGCACATCTTCAGGGTGGATTCCATGTACACGAATATTCCCTTTTTCGAAATAAAAAGGCTCAGGGCGGATTAAAAAATGCAAGGTTTCTTGTACGCTTCCTTGTTCCACCCGAGCGATGCCAATCGAACAGGCACTCCCTCGTTCTCGGTTGGCTGTTTCAAAGTCGATGGCTATAAAATCGATCTGATGGCGGTGCGATTGCACACTTTGTTGGAAAGGAGCTTTGGGGGGGTGATAATGCTGATAACGCACCCAAAGACGCTCGTAGGCTGTTTGAGCTCGCCGCAGCCCATTGGCTACGGCTACAAATTGAGTTTGTAGTGGAGTAGTGGGCAAGATAGCCCCTTCGGCAAGTGCCTTCATCCACTGCCCTTGCGTTTCGAGTATTTCGCGTTCACGATGGGTAAAGGTAAAAAGAGGAGCTTGCAGGGGTAGGGGAGGAAGCGAAAAATAGTACCGATGTTCCTCAGGGATTTCTTCTATATGCATACAACGTTTGATTTCTATTTTTCAGATTCGTTCGCAAAGTAGCAGCGCTTTTGCATCGTCTGTAAGTGTGGTAGCGAATACATATAAGTTACCCCCTTCTTTCCATTTTGTCTTGAGCCGAATTTCTTGCACCGATAGCGGAAAGTTACGAACCGTGAGGTTGCATTGTGCAATGCCTAACTTCTTCCACTTTTTCTTTTGGAAAGGAACGGATTGTTGGCATCGAAAGGTTCTACCCGGAAAGTTTTCAAGGCGTTTTTCAGAGGTGAACAGGTGGCTGTTAGGGTGAAGTTTGGCAAGTTGAAATTGTGCAGCAAGCGCGGCAAAAGCCCCCATTCCTCCGGCTTTCATAACAGCTACGTCGGGTTCGTAAATGAAAGATTGTGGCCGGCTCCATGTAAAAGGATACAGCTTCGGATGGATTGGCTCAAATGCCATGATTTGGGCGGGCTGTTCTGCTTGTAAAAGCACGCACTTTATCTGAAGGGCCTGCGGAGGAGCCTCTCGGAACAGTAGCAGCACCTCTTTGCAATCGTTTCCAACGGAAAGGATATGGATTTCATGAAGGGAAGGAAACTTGCCGGCTACCTCTTTTAAATCGACCATAGGCGAAACCTTTACCAGCACCATAGCGGCTTTTTCGGCAAAAAGTGCATAGTGTGTTACAAGATTAGGCTCGCATTCCTCTAGCAGAAACAAGCGGTTTTGGTGGGCATCGCGGCGCGAAGGATCTAAGTAACAGACTGAGAAGCGTTCGGCAGTATTTTGCAGAAAATCGGTTGCTTCTTGGTGTACTACTGAAATGGTGTTAGCCCCTAAAACCGAAAAATTATGTTGGGCGAGCCTGCATAAATCGGGGTTTTGCTCTACATAAAACACCTTAGGGACAGTTTGAGAGAAGTAGAAACTATCGATGCCCATTCCGCCGGTAAGGTCAGCCAACGAAGCGCCCTGCACTAACGAGGCTTTGTACTGGGCAGTAAGTTCCGAAGAAGCTTGTTCTACCGAAACTTTCGGCGGAAATGCCAAACTTGGGTTGCTTGCCCAGCTCGGTACCTTGATTTTTAATTTTTTCCGAGCTTCAATTTGCTGAACGGCAAACGCCATGGGAATTTCCGGAAAACGATGGGTTTGCAGCATGAGCGCAGCAGGTTCCGCATGGGCATGTTCTGCAATAAACTCCTGTAGGGCAGGGGATAGGGGTAACCACTCGGTAACTGATTTCATCTACCAAAGATAGTACACAATAGCTTTCTACTTCCTCCCTTTCAGCCGAGGGACTGCATAGCTAAGCCCTGCCCCTACTAAAACGACCACCACTACAAGAAACAGAAGCTTCTTTACCAGTGCCCATGCGACCCCAATCAAGAAAAGCCCCCCAATAATCAATAAGATAGTTTGCAATGTCTTTCCCATAATATTCAATACTTTTACTAACCGATTTTATTTAATAGAACCTATTTAGTACGATGAAAATTTATACAAATTGGTTACAAAACGTCCTCTTTTTTTTGATGATTCTGTTGGTAGGAGGGTGTAACAATGCCTCACAACAAAGTAACGAAGAAACAGCGAGTGCGGATACGACCAACGTACCCAACGACACAGATATTGGGAGCGAATTGCCCCAGAAAACGATTTTATTTTTTGGAAATAGCCTTACCGCAGGGTATGGGCTAGATCTGTCCCAAGCCTTTCCCGAATTAATTCAACAAAAGCTCGATTCGCTAGCATACGACTATAAAGTGATTAACGCTGGCTTGAGCGGAGAAACCACTTCAGGAGGCCGCGAAAGGATTGATTGGGTAATGCAGCAAGCCGTCGATGTGTTTGTGCTAGAGTTAGGAGCAAACGATGGGTTGCGGGGCATTCCTCTGGAAGAAACGGAAGCCAACCTCCAAGCCATCATCGACTACGTGCGGGCAAAATCGCCTAAGGTGAAAATTTTGTTGGCTGGTATGCAGATTCCACCCAACATGGGGCAGCCGTACATACAGCAGTTTCAGCAAATTTACCCTCGTTTGGCAGAAAAAAACGAGGTTGCCCTCATCCCATTTCTATTAGAAGGTGTTGCCGGAGAGCCTACCCTTAATTTGGAAGATGGCATCCACCCGAACGAAACCGGGCAAAAAATAGTAGCCGAAACGGTGTGGCAGTATCTAAAGCCTCTTTTAGTAAAAAATGAAAGCTAATGCTCCCACACATCGGGTGATTTACAACTTTGACACTCCAAAACTTACTCTGCCATGAAACTATCTATTGTAGTCCCTTTAATGAACGAAGAAGATAACATTCAGCCGTTGTTGGAAGCTATCGAGAAAGCCTTAGTTGGGTTTGATTACGAAGTAGTTTTAGTAGATGATGGCTCCACCGACGCTACCGTGGCTCGCATTAAGCAACATGCCGGTGAGCATGTAAAACTTTTAGTTTTTAACAAAAACTATGGGCAAACTACTGCGATGGCAGCAGGGATTCATCATGCCGAAGGCGATTGTATTATTACCATGGATGGCGATTTGCAAAACGACCCTTCAGATATTGCCGAAATGTTGGCAGTGTTAGAGCAAGGCGAGTGGGATGTAGTAGCAGGCGTGCGGGCAAACCGACAAGATGGAATGTTCTTGCGCAAAATACCAAGCCGCTTGGCAAACGCTCTAATCCGAAAATTAACCGGTGTACACATTAAAGATTATGGCTGCACGCTCAAAGTGTTTCGGAAAAATATTGCCAAAAGCATAGGGTTATATGGCGAACTGCATCGGTTCATCCCGGTGTTGGCGCAGCTTGAAGGAGCCCGCATTACTCAGATGGATGTGAAGCACCATGCGCGCATTCATTGAAAATCGAAATATGGTTTAGGCAGAACCTTTAAAGTAGTGAGTGATTTGCTCCTCATGATTTTTCTGCAAAAATATTTTCGGCGCCCAATTCATTTGTTTGGCCCTATCGGTTTTCTGAGTTTTGGGGTGGGTGTAGTAATCAGTTTATACCTTACGGTACTTAAACTAATGGGCAACGAGATTGGCGGCCGACCTCTCCTTCTGTTAGGTGTATTACTCATTTTAGCGGGGATTCAATTCCTTACATTTGGGCTGATGGCAGAAATCATGATGCGCACCTACTACGAATCGCAAAATAAGAAGCCCTACCAGCTCCGCGAGGTTTTTCACAAAGCATCTATGGAAGGGTGAGGTAAAAAAAATCAAGTTTTTACGATGAACTGTATCTCTTTCCTAATCAAATAGCGTCTTCACAAAAATTCGTAGAGCTTTTTGTAAGTAGGCAGCCGTTCATCCTTAAGAAAGCACTATTTATTTATTAAATTGCCCTAAGGCATTTTTAAAAATCATGTTTTCAAAGGAGTACGAAAACTTACCGGTTATCTTAGAGGCGAAGAACCTTAGCATCCAGTTTGGTAATGGGGATGCTACAACTACGCCCGTCGACTCGATTAACTTTAAACTCCACCAAGGAGAAACCCTAGGCATTGTAGGGGAGTCGGGTTCGGGCAAAACACTTACCTCTCTTTCTATGATGGGATTGCTCGCTAGAAACAGCCGTGTCTCCGGTGAGTTGTTGTTTCAATCGAAGCGGTTTGGGCAAGTAAACCTGCTTGAACTCACTCCGTGGCAATGGCGCCAACTAAGGGGTGGGGAAATCTCTATGATTTTCCAAGAGCCGATGTCCTCGTTAAACCCAGTATATTCATGTGGGCAGCAAGTAATGGAGACTATCTTACTGCACGAAAGCGTAAGCAAACGCGAGGCTAAAAAGCGTACATTGGAACTGTTTGACCAAGTACAATTGCCAAAGCCCACCCGGATTTTTCGGGCGTACCCTCACGAAATTTCGGGAGGGCAAAAGCAGCGGGTAATGATAGCCATGGCACTAGCCTGTAAACCCAGCATCCTCTTAGCCGATGAACCAACCACCGCCCTTGATGTTACCGTACAAGCCCGAATTTTAGAACTTCTCCATAAACTTCATACCGATCATAATACGTCCATCTTGTTTATTACTCACGATTTAGGCGTGGTTGCAGAGGTTTCTGACCGTATTATGGTGATGTACCAAGGGAAAATTCAAGAACAAAATACAGTTTGGGATATTTTCTCAAATCCGCGACAGCCCTACACCAAAGGCTTGCTAGCGTGTCGGCCTCGGCTCGACCCCAAGTTACGGAAACTGCCTATTGTCAACGATTTCATCCCTACCAATTCTGAAGATGGCAACGAAGGGTACGCAAAATATGGATCTGTAGGTGAAGCAATTGTGTTAAATGCACAGCCAGAAGCGGAACTTCGCGAACGCCACGATATGCTCATACAGCAGAAACCGATTCTGACAGTTTCCGATTTGCACGTGAAATTCCCAATTAAAAAAGGAATCTTCAAACGGGAAAGGGAATATGTACAGGCAGTAAATGGTGTTTCTTTTGAAGTGTACCCCGGCGAAACGTTAGGCTTGGTGGGAGAGTCGGGATGTGGAAAATCGACTTTAGCCCGTTGTTTACTGCGGCTGGTAGATCCGTCGCAAGGTGAAATCCATTTTGAAGGGCGTGATATTAGCCAAATACCACAAAAAGAGTTGCGCCATCTTCGCAAGAATATGCAAATCATTTTTCAAGATCCGTATGCTTCGCTCAATCCGCGGATTAGCATCGGCGAGGCAATTATAGAACCAATGCGGGTTCATAAAGTATTTGCCAACGATACAGAACGGAAAGAAAAGGCAATAGAACTGCTCGAACAAGTCGAACTCAGTGCGAAGCATTTCAATCGGTATCCGCATGAGTTTTCTGGAGGGCAACGCCAGCGTATTTGTATTGCCCGCACACTAGCCCTAAAGCCCAAGTTTATTATTTGTGATGAATCGGTTTCGGCACTCGATGTGTCCATTCAAGCGCAAGTACTCAACTTGCTGAACGATTTGAAGGAAAAATACAATCTGACCTATATTTTTATTTCACACGATTTGGCAGTAGTAAAGTTTATTTCTGACCGAATTATGGTGATGCAAAAAGGACAAATTGAAGAGTTAGCATTTGCTAGCGATATATATACGAAACCACAAAGCGATTACACAAAACGGTTGATTAGTGCGATTCCTAAAGGCGATCCTGATGATATTCGTAAAGCACTCATTAAACGAAAAATGAAAAAGTAGGCCGCTAACCTAACTATCGATTATCGAAAACCGAACTCCTTAAAACCAAATGTTCACCCAATACTACTATGGTGTTTAAAAGCCAACTTTACCACTTTAAAGCACTTGAAGTGAACCGCGAACGATTGATGCAATATATCGAAGAAGTGCAGCAATTTACCCAAAAAGGCACTTCAGGTGCATACCGACGATTGCCCCTAAGTCCGGAAGACCAAAAAGCACGTACCTTTTTTATGGGTAAGGCGAAAGCTCTTGGACTTACCCTAGATATTGATGCTATTGGTAATATTTCTTTTACCAAAAAAGGAAGTAAAGATTTACCCCCTGTGATAATCGGCGGCCATTTCGATGCAAAAGGTTATCAACATTGGCATGGCGGAACGCTAAGCCTTCTGATGGGTTTGGAAATCTTAACTACTTTGGTAGAGAATAAAATGCTTACGAGGCGTCCCATAACCCTCATCAATTTTACCAATACTGAAGGAGAACGTTTTAACCCGAACCTGTTGGGTAGTTTGGTATATACCCAAGCCGTGCCCCTAGAAGAAATGCTTTGCGCACCCGCCCAAGATACCCGCAAACTTACGTTAGGAAAGGCATTGAAACAGAGCAAGTTTATGGGGAAGGTACAATACCAAGTAAAACCCGCCTATGCTTTTTTAGAAATCATCACAGCTGATTTGCTGGAACGACATTCATCAGAAATTGGATTAGTGGAAGCTACCATGGGGCATTATTGGACGTCGTATGCTGTCAAAGCGTTTAAACTTGAGGCAATTTCGGAGGTAACAGCCCATATACAGAAGTTGCTCAAGCCTTTTCAATCGTTGTGGTTGCAGACATACACCATGCCTTGCGGTACTAAGTTCTTTGCCGATTTGCGACATAGCAATGCTCGTATACTGAACCAAGCCCAGCAGCAGCTTGATACCTACATGAGGCAACGTACCGATTCGCACACGTTTAGAACCGAACGGAAAGAAATCGTGCGTTTAGCACCTTTCTTTTTTGAGGAAGAAGGAGCTAGCGCAGTAATCGAAGCAGCGAAAAGTCAGCATATGCCGATGCAAACCGCCGTAAGTACGCAGGCACTTGACGCCCAGGTAATGAGTACCATAGCGCCGGCAGCCGTTCTATATTTGCCTTGCAATGGTTCGATAGAGCAACGAGCCTTTACAATTGAAAAAAGCACACAGCTTGCTATGCAAACGGTGCTTTCGTTAGCCAATCAATAAAATAATGAGCATTTAGCTACGTAATTTGATAAACACTTCTAGTAAGTAAATATCTGTCTCGAATTAAAACGTAAAGTCCAATGAAATCAAGCTTAATTCTCTTCACCACTTACGAGTTGCTTTTGGCACTCATTTTCGGCCTACTCACAATTTATCTATCGGTACGTGTACTGAATAAAATAATTCTCAAGGTCGATTTTTTTAAACTGATTCGCGAAGGAAACATAGCCATTGCCGTGTTTGAAGGTACGCTTATTGTCTGTGCTCTGTTGTTAGTAGAAAACAGCATCCTTCCCGCAGTAGACGCTTTGCGTACGATGGTGCTTGCCAACGATGGTTTCACCTTTCAAATGTTTCTCATTTCATTCGGATATTTTTTGTTGTTCTACATTATCTCCTTAGCCTTCAGTTTACTGTTACTTTCCGTGAGCTTTTATGTATTTATTAAAGCAACTGCGGATGTTGATGAAATGGCAGAAATCAAAGCAAACAATATTGCAGTATCAATATTAGTTTCTTTAGTAATGGTTGGCGTTACTATGTTTATCCGCCCTTCGTTCGATAATTTTATTGCGAGCTTAGTGAATTACAACAAGCTAGAGAATATCATCAGTATCCCAAAAGAAGATACTCCTGAGCTTGAGGAAGGCATGGAAATGCCTGAGCGCCGTGTGAACCCGCCTGAATAGGAGCGGATTTCTCTACTCCAAGTTACTCTCAATGTTTAACCACTTTTCTATGCAGTAAATCTACTCTTCTAATGAAAAGGTACTCTTATATACTTTCTATCTTGGTGTGTGTCGGAGCGTTCTTAGGTATACACTTGTTGAATTTACATTTTCGGACTTACATTACCTCTCCGGCGAGTGCTATGGGCGTGCAGCAGTTTGTCAAATCGCGCCCTAAGATTATACTTGATAGCCTCCGTAACGATTCAACCTATTGTTACCAATACGTTTTCCGCGACCATAAGAACAATCTGCTGATTTGGCGTTGGGATTATGATCGCTACGAGGTGGATAGCGCAAGCGAGGCGTTTGGGTTACCCAAAAACTATTTTCAGCCGTACCGCCCAACTAGTTCTGTGCTGAAAAAAAGAGAGCAAATTCGTGAAAAAGCCCTCTTTAAGAAAGTAGATCGCATAATTTTACCCGACTATAATGCGATTGTGGAACACCATAGGCAATTTACCAAGCCCTTACACGATTTGATTGAACTTGCGTTGGGCGATAGTGCCACCAAAGAAGATAAGCTAGAGATTATCCTGAAGTTTTGCCAAGATTTACCCTATCAGATTCCACCACCGGAATACCAGGGGAAAATTATCGAAGGGATTTTTCCCCCTGCTTTAAGCCTAAAAGTAGGATATGGTGATTGTGATACCAAAGCCATGTTGTTTGCAAGTACCCTTTCGCACGATCCACACTACGAGATGTTATTGCTTACAGTACCCAATCACGTACTGATGGCGGTAAAGGGGATTCCGAAGCCTTATCAGCATTTTATTGAACATCAAGGGGAAAAATATATTTTGTGCCAACCTGTAGGCCCTGCACGACTTGCTTTTGGCAATAGGGGGTCGAACTTCAGACCTGTTGAAAATATTACCGAGATAAAGCAATTTGCAAAACCTACAACTAGAATGGCAGCAGCAAGCAATTCCGTAGAGAAAACTACTCCTGAATCGTCTGAAAATAGCGATTAGGAGAAATTAGATTTTATTTATTTGAAAACACCTTCTGAAGAATATTCTCAGAAGGTGTTTTTTTTAGGACGAGCCTTTAGTTTACTTAAAATCCTCCGCAATGGAAACTATCAGAACCGATGGGTGAGCCATCAGGGGCGCGCAGTGGTTTGATGACCTGGGTACGTTCCCCTTCTTCTAAAAACTCTTCTATTTCTGTCATGATGCTGGCGTAATACGCTTGCTGCATATCGTTGGTAGTATTTTGCCCTGCCATCCATTCGGCAAGTTCCTGAAGTTTAAAACGAGCAATGGCACGTACCTGACCTGCAGCTTCTGCATTGGCGGCTAGCGCCATTAAATGATGGACTGTTAGCGTAGCTACGACACGTTGAATTTCGGCATGGTAGGCATTACTTGGCGATTGCTTCACTGTGGCATCTATGACTTTATTGAGCACAGCCATAGCACCAGGCTGTTTATTGTCTCTGGCTTTATACTCAATTAAGCGCGCAATACGCTCATGTTGTAGTAAAAACGAAAGTGTGAGGTTTGCGGCACTTTCAGCAGCGCCTAGCGGATCGAAGGTAAGCCCCGTGCGCACGCGGAATGTTTCTCTGCTGCGATTTATCCCGAGCGGGCGAGGGGGAATTTTTTGCAAGAGCTCCTCAGGAATGGCAAGTGTTTCTGGAGCTATGGTTTTTAAGAGGGCATCCAGTGCATTCATTTGTTGTTTAGTAGGAATCATTTCGGTAATGGTTTGCCCATCGTTGCGCAGAGCGTAGCGGTAGTTCAACCCTCCGATTACTTTGGCAGTAGCTTCGAGTTGGTAACGATGAAACATGTACATAGGCACCATCACTTCTTCTAAGGTAGCCATAGGAGCACCCCAACGTATATTATTTTCATCGAGGTTGGCTAGGGCGTGGGTACGTATCTCTAATACACGTTCTAGTTCTTCGGCAGCATCACTACCACTATCCCATAGGTGGGCATCGGGGTGGGCACTTCCTTCCGGTCGCGCATCTGCATCAGACATTAAGTAAAATCCTTTCTGGTAGGCATCTTCTAAGATTTTATGAAGCGCTTGTGTTTCGTTAGTTCCTTCTGGGAAGTCGGCATATCCGTATGTAATGGCAACTTTGTCCCATTCACCAATACCGGTGTCATAGGCCTCGGAGAGGTCAATTTTTCCATTTTTAAGCTGTACAAAAGGATGTGGATAGTCCATTACTGAGGCACGATTTTTCATGCTGGCAGCGTAATTATGTACTAAACCTAATGTGTGCCCTACTTCGTGTGCCGATAGTTGCCGAAGCCTAGCCAATGCCATTTTTTCCATTTCGGGGTTTAGAGGCTGCCCTTCTATATAAGCATCGATAAGGCCTGAGGCAATGAGGAAATCTTGCCGAACACGCAGTGAGCCTAGGGAAACATGCCCTTTTATGATTTCGCCAGTGCGAGGGTCGCGGACCGAAGCACCATACGACCACCCTCGCGTAGAACGGTGTACCCATTGGATTACATTGTACCGCAAATCCATGGGGTCGGCACCTTCCGGCATCATCCGAACTTGAAAGGCATCTTTATAGCCAGCAGCTTCGAAGGCTTGGTTCCACCAGCGCGCCCCTTCGAGCAATGCCGAACGCACTGGTTCTGGCGTTCCTCGGTCGAGGTAGTAGATGATAGGCTCCACCGGTTCAGAAACCTCGGCTTCAGGATTTTTCTTTTGTAAGCGATGCCTTGCAATCAATCGTTTCATCATAGGCTCTTGGATAGGGGTGGCATAGTCCATATACCCTACGTAATAATAGCCAGCGCGGGGATCGAAGGTGCGTGGTTCGTATCCGTCGTCTGGGAGTTCGACAAACGAGTGATGTTGTTGAACAGTAACCGCCTCAGGAGTTGGCGTAACTGAACGGATGTAGCCTCCGGTGGGAGTACCTACAAAAGTAAGTAATACATCAATTTCAGTGTTTTTAGGAAAGTTTTTAGTGCGTTCTAAATGAATAGCAGAACGAGATGCTTCCAATTTATAACTACCTTGGTTGAGTTGTTTTAAGCGCCCTACTACGTTGTGGGCATCGCGTAAGAAAAAATTAGTCGCATCTACTAAATAACGATTATCTTCTTGGGCTTCGATGGTAAACCCCCAATGTACAGAACGGGCAAATGCCTCTCTTACGGCTCGAACTTCATCGGGGTTTTCACTTTCGGCGCGGTAATCGTAATTGGGTTCTATGAGCAAGAGTCGGTTTCCCATCTTTTTGAAAAATACAATACGGCTACCACCTAGTTGCCCGCGGTCAAGCCCAAGGTCATTTGAGCCCACACCTGCGGAAAGGGAGTTTACATATAAAAATTCTTCTTCTAAGCGAGCCACTTCAAGCCATAGTTTACCTTTTGCATCGTCCCAATAGAGGTTATAATACCCTTCCATTTTTTCTAACCCTTCTGTTTTACTAGCAATATTGTTGGTGTTTGCACCATTAGCATCGTTGAGTGGAGCTGTTTTTTCCTGGGCGAATACTCCCAAGCTCAAACAAACGCCAAGGAGTGATACGAGTAGTTTGTTATGCATTTCTGTAGTGGTTTATGTAAAGGAAATCCTATCCCTTCTAAATTAAGAGTTGAAAATGATATTTGAATAGCAAAGAGTTCTGATTTATGGATTATAAAGAAGAAGAACTATAAACACTTCATAGAATTTTAGGGCAAAGCGCTATGAAAAAAAAAGCACACGCCTGAGGTAGGGTGTGCCTTTTTGAGTATATAAAAAGGATTACTTGATAGTAAAAGGAAAGGGAGAGTACAGAAAAGTTCTGTACTTTCCACTGTACTCGTTACAGATTAATCTACATTATCATGTAAAAATTTATTGCCACCTAACAAGTCGTTGTCTTTATCGAGGGTAAAGCGCGATAGGTTCGATTCGGAAGAATGCGATACGTTATCGAGGTCTTTACCTCTGCGCAGGTATGCAGGCATTTCTTGGCGTTCTTTGAGTTCCTCTGGCGACATCTCGTTTACCGAACGCAGGTTATCTAGTTTTTCTTTGCGTGCTTGGTACTTCCGCTCTAACTCTTCGAACTTATTAGTTTCCGGATCTTCGTCTACAATTTCGTAATCGCCTTCGAGCTGAAATACGATTTTTTCGGGTTTGCTTCGCTGAATAATGGTAGAAGGTGCTTCCTCTTCTTCTTCATCATTATCAAAAAAATCGGCACGGGGAGGGTTGACTACTTGCCGTTTGATACGCCGGCTTGTTTCAAGGTCAATCACCTCCCGTTCTTCCTCCTTTTCCTCATCGAACCCCGTTGCAATAATCGTTACACTAATAGCATTCCCGAGCGATTCGTCAATTGCCTGCCCAAAGATGATTTCCGCAGCATCGCCGGCACGCTCTTGTACGAAA
>CAYMYI010000083.1:0-18833 GCA_964394585.1 uncultured Roseobacteraceae bacterium | reverse complement strand
TCCTCTGTCAGAAGCTTTTGAAGCCGTTCACTTAGGCGACCAAGTTCCCTCGATTCTCCTTATCGATGCCAGCCTAAACGAAACCGCTACACGAGCATATTTACAGCAAATGGCGCACGTGTTCCCCGGGTGTACCCTGCCCACACTGCTGATAAATGCCTACGACAACCTCGAAGCGTTTCCGGAAACCACACCTGTAGATGTGCTTCCTGAAATCGACTCTGCCCTTAGCCGCATAAAAATAAAACAGATAGTGGCATTGGTACAACAACACCAAAATAAGCAGATAGAGTTGGAAACAACGGCTGCCCGCGAGGCGCACTTTCGGCGTACTAACCAAATGAAGGATAAGCTGTTTTCTATCATTTCGCACGACATCAAAGGGCCACTGAACACCCTCAGTGCCATGCTCGATGTAATTGTTAAACACCCAGATGCCTTTAGCCAAGCCGAACTACAGCTTTATTCGCATGATATTAAAAACTCGCTCAACGGCGTGCGATTTTTGTTAGAAAACTTGATGCACTGGTCGCTTAGCCAAATGGATATGATGGAGTATAAACCCGACACGATTGACCTGGAGCTTATCATCAACCAAAACTTGCGATTATTTACCCCCGGAGCCAAGGTGAAAGAGATTGAGCTTATAGCCGACGTAGTACCAGTACCTGGTATCGAAGGAGACAAAAATATGATTGATTTTGTAGTAAGAAATTTAATTTCAAATGCCATTAAATTCACTGAAAAACACGGGCAGGTGAGCGTAGCAGTGAATCTGAACGAAACGGAAGAATCGGTAGAAGTAGTAGTGAAAGATAGCGGTATTGGCATTTCAGCCGAAAAGCTCCCCCATCTGTTCAATAAAGATGAGTTGTACACTACTTTCGGTACAGCCAATGAAAAAGGAAACGGATTAGGATTAGGGCTTTGTAAAGAGTTTATCGAACGGAACGGGGGGGAAATTCGAGTTGCGAGTACCCCTAACCAAGGCAGTACATTTAGTTTTACGTTGCCGATTCGCTAACTTGTACGTTTAATGAACGTTCCACATTCTGCAACTTCTGTAGACCAAACGCTCGTATATGCCAGCACTAGAAGAAAACAACGAGCAAACTCCTGCGAAAAAAAACCAAAAAAAAACGCACCGTAAACGGTGGTATCGTTTGTTTTGGTGGGTTGTGGGCATATTAAACGGGCTACTTTGTGTGCTTCTTTTCTTTCAGTTGCTATTTCGATATTATACCGATGAAATTGTAGGCCGCGTACTAAAGGAACTCGTGGAAATCAAAAGCGATGGGCTGTATAGCCTCAACTATCGCGATATCCAACTCAATTTCATTGGCAACCATATTGAGATTAACCAACTTTCGTTAATTCCGAACCACGACGTATACCAAGCATTACAACAACGTACGCTCAAACGTAATAAGCTCTACGAGTTTCGTTCTGATCATATTTTCGTAGAAGGGTTTAACTTAGGGACGCTCTATTTCCAAAAGCGCCTGAACCTCTCCAGGTTTGAAATTACCAACCCTTCTATCTTAATTGAAGGTACAGAAGAAACCAATGTGGCAAACCGCAATGATGCCTTCCGAATGAGCAATCTTTACTTTCTCATTTCGGGTTATCTAAAAGAATTTCGGATACGCCATTTCGAGGTAAACAATGGGGCATTTGCCTATAAGCATTACGCCAACTTGAGCGATACCGCCTCGGTGTTGCATCAGTATGCTCTGAGTCATATTGCTCTTTCTGCCGAAGAGTTTCAAATCGATTCGCTTTCCACGCAAGATGTACCTTTCCGCCTAAAAAACTTGGAGATTCAGATGGGTAAGAATCGCGTAGAATTCCCTAATATGGGGTTGCTAGAAATCGACTCCTTATTTTTAAGCACACGGCAAAAGCAATTGCGCAGTATAGCTTTACGAATAGTACCCGAAAACACCGAAAAACCTCGTGTACGTTTCCCTGAACTACATTTATTGGGGGTCGATTTTTTAAAAGCCTATCAAGAAAAAGAAATAGTGATTGATACCATCTGGCTTGCACGCCCTTCTATCAAAATCCCCACGCTTGGTGCGAGTGCCTCTACTGCTGAACACCCCTTCACCATGCCAAATTTATACAAGCCTTTTGCTGCTTATTTGTACAGTTTAACATGCCACACGCTGCTTATTGACTCTGCGGCGGTTTCTCTCCCCGCCCCTTTACCCCAACTTCGGAATGTTTCGGCAAGTGCTCATCATATTTTGATTGATTCCACCTCGCAAACCAAAAGGCGCCCTTACCTCTATGCCGATTCGCTCGATTTTACCATCGCAGAGTTTAGCCACGCCCTCGCCGATAGCTTGCATATGGTGCAATGGGAGTCGTTACGCTACAATACTCGCAGCCAACAATGTACTTTAGAAGGCTTGGAAATCAATCCTCAACAAGGCGCACGCTACCGTGTAGCTGCGGGGCTCTCCGAAAACAATGCCCTGTTGCAAGCAAGGGTGCCCCATCTGTCTATCACCTCACTCAACCTATGGGAAGTACTTTACGAGCGGAAGGTGGCTGTAGAAGCGGTTATCCTTTCCTCGCCCTATGTGAACGTTTTTTTGCGAAAAACTCCTCCCAACTCTTTGAAAAGGCAACAAGCACGGTTTAACCCAGAGAACCTATATCCGCTCATTGAAAATTCGCTAGAAAGCGTTGCCGCTCAAGAAATAGCTATATTGGGTGGAAAATTCGACATTACCCAACAACTCGCCCCCGATACGCTATTGCGCTTGGGGGGCAACCGGCTTACTGTTGCGCTGCAACAGTTTGCAATTACTGCGGAAACAGCCCACGATACCACCCGATTGCTACAAAGTAGACAAGTGCGCATTAGCCTGCAAGATTCTTACTTGCAACTACCCGATACCTCGCACCGCGCTGAAATTGGCAGTCTGGCATTTTCTCTCCGCGATTCTTTGTTCAGCCTCAAAGATCTACGGATTACGCCTCGCTACGCAGCCGAAGCGCTCGCCAATGCCGATTCCCTCGAGCAAACGTTTTATGAGGTATCGTTACCAATGTTACAATTACAAGGCTCTCAACTACGCAAATTACTTTTACAGCGCGAAGGCGACCTAGGTAGTGTACAACTCACACGGCCAACCTTAAAAGTATACCGCCCGCTAGCCTTGCTCAACAGCACTCAAAAACGCTCTTTTACACCGCCGGCTTATTTTCGAGGGAAACTTTTCCAATTGGATAGCGGCAATGTGCAAGTGTTTACCTATGGAAATGCCCAAGTAAAAAAAGAGATAGAAATCCCTAATTTGAATACGGTATTGGAACAATTTCAAACCGATACCCTTGCGACTACTCCTCGGAGTTTATTAGCCTCGCTAAGCTTACATATTGAAACCACCGATTATCGCTTTCTGCTACCTGATAGTTTGCACCAACTCACCGCTTCATACGTACTACTTTCTTCTCGCGAAAAAAAGCTGTTTGTAAAAGAGATGCGCATTAGCCCACGCCCCGATAAAAATCTTGATAAAACCACGCATCATTCCCTTGCCATTCCCGAAGTACGCTTCGAAGGCTTCGAACTCGATACGCTCTTTGCTACCCAACAATTTTGGGCTGATACGATGCACCTACACGCCCCGAACCTCACTTCGTTTGTATTTAAAGGCACGCAAGGTAATCACCCGCCTCTCTTTCGGTGGGAAGCTCTCCCTCAGCAACTCGCCGAGCTTTTCCCGATTACCGAAGTAAAACAATTTACGGCAGATCGTGGGAAACTCACTATGTATGCAAAAGATACCATCACACAAGAACTCCAAAAACTTTCAATCGGGAATTTTGCAATCCGCGTTGATAGTTTTCATGTTTCGGAAGGGACTCTCCCCAGCATTTTTCGCCCCTTGTATAGCAGCCGCACTACCTTACAACTCGAACAAGTTGCCCATACTAGCACAGAACACACCCTTCACATTGGCAAATTATCTTTTCAGGATAATATCCCTACTCGGTTCACCATCGAAAATGTAGGGATACAATCGCGATATCCCTACCACGAAAAAGGTGTTTTACGCTTTGGCAACCAAGCCCACTACCGTCTTCATTTCCCAGCTATTGCTGTCGACTCCCTTAACTTATTCGCCTTGCTAGTACAGAAACAACTCATAGCACGGAAAATCCATATAGACACACCCAATGTAAAAGTAGCTGGAGGCAATTCACGCCAAGCCGTATCAGCTTCTTATAGTTTACATACCGATTCGCTTCGGAGAATGCTTACCACAATATTCCCTAAGGTACACCTCGAAGACTTCACCGTTGCAGATGGACAACTTGAACTTACATTGCCTTCCCAAAAAGCTTCGCAAGATCGCCTGCAATGGCGATTGGCAGAGGATGCTGCCTCAGCTGAACTCACCCTGCCCCCTGTGGTGTCATTTTCCATCGAAAAATCTGAAAGAGCCTTCGCCGATACGTTGCGCAACGCCCGCCAATATGTTTTGCGAGGAATCCCCAGTTGGAAGCCCGATACCCCATTACGCATCACTACTAAGCGTTTTCAGGCAAATCATCATCAGTTTCAGGCAGATACCACTGCCTATGCACTGCACGACTCCAGCACACTCCTGCACGAGGAAATTGCCTACCAGTTTGATAGCCTGCAGCTACACCTCCCCGATACTACCCTGGCACTTACCGCACAATCGCTTGGGGTAAACCTCAAAGAGCGCACGGTCCATATTCGAGGGATTCGCTTAAAGCACCAACTCCGCCCTCAAAAGCTGTTTGCTCTACGAGGCGAACAAACCGACTGGATGCATTTTAACATCGGTAGTATTTCGATGTCGGGCTTCGATGCAGACGAAAGTTTAGCCACCTCCGTTACGCACCTTACCAGCCTGCGTATCGACTCGCTCCGAGGCACTGTGTTTCGCGATAAAAACTGGCCATTCCCTCAAGAGAACCGCCCACCAATGCCCCAAGAAATGATTCGTAATTTGCCTTTTACGTTTTACCTAGATAGCCTTCTGCTGCGTAACAGTGCAATTACTTACCGAGAAGCCGCTGAAAAGACAGAAGACGACACAACGCTAATAGATACAGATGAGCAACGCACCGGACAAATTCAGTTTCGGAGGTTAGAAGCCAACCTTACCCGTATTACTAACTTTACCGACTCCCTTTTGAGTAACCCCATTGCCCATGTAAGAGCACGAGCATTCCTAATGGGTAGCGGCGAACTCAATGCTCGTTTTTCGTTCGATTTAATCGATCCGTTTAACAGTTACACCTTCCGAGGCGAGCTCGACTCGATGGCGTTACCCCAACTAAATCCCATGCTCGAAAAAGTAGCATTCTTACAAATACGCAGTGGACGTGCCCGCAGATTGCGTTTTTGGGTTTCGGCAAACGAAGACTACGCCGTAGGCAAAATGCGTTTTTTGTATAATAATCTGTCTATCTCGCTCGTAGATCAGACCTACCAAGTAGGGCTACATGAGTACATATTATCTCTTATTGCCAACACTTTTTTTATTCGAACTAACAACAGCCGATTCTTTTTATTTTACAAAGACGGAAAGATTTACGCCCCCCGCGATCCACAACGCTCTGTTTTTAACCACTGGGCAAAAGCCTTGCTAAGCGGTGTGCGGTCGAGCATTACCAGCTGGCAACCCCGCGATGGAAAAAACCGCTTAAAAGCATGGGAAAAACAAAATAAGGGCGTTTTTAAATCGAAATGAAAATGCTTTTCTCTTCAAGCAATTTTATAGTTTTGGTCGGTTATAGCCACCTGTTCCCTACCATATGCGTACCCATTGGGATTCATCATAAACACGAAAAATATGCATCCTTTTACTTTATTGAGCCGGTTGGTGTATTGGGTTATCGGATGGAAAGCTCGCCCTTCTTTCCCGAAAGACATCAAAAAATCGGTCATTGTAGTAGCACCCCATACTAGCAATTGGGATTTTTTTGTATTAGTGATGGCGCGTAGCCTACTAAGCATATCGCATGCGAAGTTTCTGGCAAAGAAAGAATTGTTCGATCATCCCTTCGGATTTTTTTTTCGGTGGATTGGTGGCACTCCTGTTGATCGCAGCCAGCGTACTTCGCTAGTAGATCAAGCAATTGAAAAGTTCAATACTCACGAACGATTTGTATTGGCCCTTACGCCAGAAGGCACACGCAAGAGTGCCCCCTGGAAAAGTGGCTTTTATCACATTGCCCGAGGTGCAAATGTGCCTATCGCCTTGGGGTTTGCCGATTTTGAACAACGACAAGTAGGAATTGGGCAACTCGTTTACCCCACCGGCAACTACGAAGAAGACCTAGCAAAAATTCAAGCATTTTACCAAAACAAAGTCCCGTTCCACCCTGCCAATTCTTTCATGAACTTCCCTACTGCCTCAAAGCGTAAACGCTGGCTTAATAGGATATACGCCCTCATCCGGCTGTGCTTTGTAGTAATCGTCTTTTATTTGTTATGGCATCTGCCTGCCCTCATCTATGGCATTCAACAGGCATATGGGCAAATAAGCATTCTTATCAACGCAAAGCCCGTAGCTTCTTTTTTAGCCGACCCCACCTATCCTGATTCGCTAAAGGCAAAAATTCGGTTTATTGAAGAAGTAAAAGCATTTACCGTCAACGAGCTAGGGCTCGACCCTTCCAACAGCTACACTACACTTTTCGACCAGCAAGGACAACCTATTTTGTGGGTACTCACTGCCTCAAAACCTTTTGCGTTAGAAGCCAAAACGTGGGAGTATCCAATCTTCGGAAGTTTCTCTTACAAAGGTTTTTTCGATAAGCAGCGCGCCTTACGCGAACGCGAGCGATTTGAAACCGAGGGCTGGGATACACGGCTAGGCGTGGTAAATGCTTGGTCTACGTTAGGGATTTTGAACGATCCTATCCTTTCTAATTTTTTGGATAGAGACGAGGGAAACCTAGCCAATTTGATTATCCACGAGCTAACACATGGTACTATCTTTTTAAAAGATAAAATCGCTTATAACGAAAATTTAGCTGATTTTGTAGGCGATGAAGGTGCTCAACTCTTTTTAAAACAAAAATACGGATCAGACTCTCCAGTATACCATGCCTACATAAACCGCAAAGCAGACCGAAAACTGCTTAGCAATTACGTATTGCAAGCGGCTAAACAACTCGACTCGCTCTACCAAACCTTCGACGATACGACTCCCATCGCTCTAAAACTACAAAAGAAAGCGACGCTGATTTCCCAAATCCGCCAAATCCCCGACACACTACAGTTTGCCAGTAGTTTCTATCGCCACTACTTCGACGAATACGAGCCTAATAATGCTTTTTTTATGGCATATCGGCGGTACAGAGAGAAACAAAACGAATTTAAATTGCAATGCGACCGCGACTTTGGCGGCGATTTACCCGCTTTTATTGCCTACATGAAGCAAGAAAGCCCTTCACTTTTTTAGGCATTAGCCTTCTATGCCTATAAAAATCCCGTCGTTGCGTAGTTCTACAGGAAACGTAGTAGCCGCCGCCGACTTTTCATTCGCCTCTACCCCATCGAGCAGGCGATAGCGATAGTGGTGTAGTGGGCAAACCACCTCGCCTACATGGTTGATAAACCCTTTTCCCAACGGAGCGCCACTATGTGGGCAGGCATCTTTTACGGCATAAAAGGTATTGTTGTACCGTGCCAAGCAAAGGCGATGTTCGCCCACATCTACGCGTACCGCCGTCCGTTCAGGAATAGCTTCTAAAGCCTGTTTATCGGAGTTAAATAGTTGAAACCACTTCATGATTGTTTTGAATTAGAATATGCGCGGAGTTTCCGCAGCACCGTTTCGAAATCGTCGGGGAGTTCCGACTCAAAAAACAACCGTTTTTTAGTAATCGGATGGGTAAACCCCAACGACTTAGCATGTAGCCCCTGCCGTGGCATAAACTCGAGTAACTCTTTGGCAAAGTTTCGGAATTTCTCATCGTCGTTGCCATGTAAAATGCCGAACCCACCGTAGAGGCGATCGGCAAAGAGCGGATGCCCTATATGCCCCAAGTGCACGCGAATCTGATGCGTACGCCCGGTTTCTAGGTTGCATTGAATTAAGGAAATATGCATGAACTTTTCAAGCACTTTAAAGTGAGTGATGGCATATTTACCTCCCATATTTTCGTTTACAACGGTGCGCAAACGTTTATTATTAAAATCGCGGCGGATGTCGGCTTCAATCGTACCGTGCCGGTATTTGGGAATTCCCCAAATGAGTGCATAATAGGTTCGATCGATGGAGTGCTCATAAAATTGCCGCGAAAGCCCCTCCATCGTTTTCCAATTTTTAGCGCATACCAACAAGCCGGAAGTATCCTTATCAATCCGATGGACAATCCCAGGCTTATCTTCGCCTTTTCGCTGGCGTGGGAGGTTATCGTAGCGTGCCACCAAGGCATTCGCCAACGTACCACTCCAATTACTGGGCCCGGGATGCACCACCATACCCACCGGCTTGTTTACAATAAGCAAGTGTTCATCTTCAAATACAATATCGAGGGGAATCTCTTGAGGCTCAATCACCTGGTTGCGCGTCGACTTATCAATCAGCGCTGTGATAGTATCACCTGAGGTCATCCGTTTCTGCAATGTGGCAGGTTTTCCGTTCACTAAAATCTTACTGGCTTTTACATGTTGTTCCAGTACATCGTAAGAAAGTTGTTCAAAACGTGCTAAAATCACATCGCTCAAAGCTATATTTTCTTGTTCGGGCTGTACTTCAATACGGTAAATATCATAAAATCGCCCACGTCGGATCATAGTCATGGCTTGTTAGTCTTTGGTTAATCTTTTCAAAACAGGCGTTTTTCACCTGCTAGCTGTATTACTTACAACGAAGCCACTACATTGTTTATTCAAATTTGACTTCCCCACCGTACAAGTAAGTACCAAATTCAGATATTTTGGGGTATTTTTCTGCAATAGCCCTTGGATCTCTGTATACACAGAAGATAAAAAACCTTTTATCTTTGATGAAACATCAGCCTTGCTGAATTAACTATGTTCTAAAAAATTGCGCCTTTTCTTTTACAAAAAGAGGGGTAATTGAGCGAATTGTGCCGATATGAAACACCCTGAACTAACCGATGAGCAAATCTTAGAAAAGCTATGCACTGCTACCCAACCCCAGCAGCAAGATGACTTAATCGCCGAGTTGTATTATCGTTATAACCAGCGAATTATCAGTTGGTTAGTACTCAAAACCCGCGACATCGAACAAGCGCAGGAGCTGGGTTCTCAAGTAGTAGAAAAATTGGTACATGCCTTACGAAAACAGGCGGGTTCCCAAAAAGAAAATCCTATTCAACAATTTAAAAGCTGGCTTTATCGCATTGCCCACAATGTATTTATCGACGATTTCCAAAAACAGAAAAAAGAAAAAGTAAAGGTTTTTGGCGACGATGCCGTGGGAAAACCTCAAGAAGAGAGTCTAATAGATGAGAGCCACGAACTGTTGCAAATCAAACTCAATTTTGAGTATCGGCACGTTATGCAAGAACTCGCTTTGTTTCTCCTGAGCGATTCGCAACGCGAAGTATACCTTACACGCTACTATCGCCAACTAGCTGAGGGAAAGCGCATGCCGGTAAAGCAAGTGGCAGAAACGTTAAATATGACCACACGCATGGTTTGGACAAACCTCAAAACAGGGAAAGAACGCTTGGAAAAATTGATTTCAGAAGCGTTTCAACGCAACGTAACGCTGCGAAACGAAGCAGAAGTTTTCAACCAACTACTCTTGCTGTGTAATCTGCCCTTTTTACCCACAGCCGAAGCTCACCAAACCGAGCAAGAGAGCCTTGTGCCCGCGCTTCGCCTACTCCCTACCCCACAAACTACACTGTTACTTAAAAAATTTATGGAAGACATTGCCCTAAATGCCGATGAAAAAATAGTAGTGCAAAAAGCAACCACTAGTCTACAAAAAATGCTAGAAGGCCGCCGTACGTTAGAAGAATGGCTACAAACTACCACCACACAAAAATGAATACCATAGCATGATGAAAAATATTGAACTAAACGCCGAAATGGTATTGCGATACCTTCAACAAGAACTTTCACAAGCTGCCATGGCAGAAGTAGAAGAAAAGCTATTACAGCACCCAAAGTGGCTTGAAGCCATCGAACTTTTTAAAAAACATGAAGCCGCCCTTATTGCTTCTACCGAATCGCTCAACGAGTACTTTGTAGCTCTGCTACACATGCGCGATAAGCAAATGCCTGCCTCTACCGAGCTTACTGAAGAAGGCTCCCTCCTCGATGAAAGCGCGCAACTCGTAGCCTATGTACATGGGGAACTCTCCGAAGAAGACGCCTACCGATTCGAAGAACTACTCCTCCACAACCCTGCGCTATTTGAGCAATACGAAGGGCTTACCGAAGCTCTGGAAGCCGAGTATGTGGGCAGTGCTACGCAATCGCTCGATGTACACTTCGAACAGCAACTCCAAGCCACTACTACAAGCGAAGACCTCCTAAGTAAAGGCCCTACCCATCGGTTTGTGTATCCTACACTCATTCGTTGGGCTGCCATTGCTGCGAGTGCCGCAGCTATCTTACTAGTAACGAGAGCCTACTTTTTCTCTCCGACAGAACCTTCTTACGAAATAATGGGTGCTACCCCCCAAGTAGAAATGCCCTCGGAACAACAAGCCATTTTAAACACACACAACACGTTCCAGAACCGATTAGAACGGCTTTTGATGTTTGGAGCACATGTTTCGGCACAAGAGCGCCAAACTTTTGCTACAGAAGTTCAAGCACTCCTTGCCGATCATGCTTTCATCGAAATCACCAAGCGAGAAAAGAAAGTGAACGTGTCGTTCGAACGATTTATGCAATTTTTAGAAGAAGGGAAAATTACTGATTGCCAACTAAAAGAAACCGAAATTGTAAAGCCTACTAAAGGGTTTTTCTTTTTTTCAGAAGAAAAAGGATATAAGGTAACCCGGCAAGGTGAAATATTCGAACGCCAAGAGGCTGTATACGGCATAGAAGACCCCCAAACTGAGCCTAAAATAACCAAAGTGCATCTACAGTGTCAATGATTTTACACAAAAAAAAGGTCGCTATCCTGAGGAAAGCGACCTTTTTTAGTTTGAGGCAACTGCTAATCGTTAATTCGGATGCTGCCCGAACCACTCACAGCGTTTACTTCGATACCGCCTTTTTTGTAATAATACTTGCGCCCCATCCGATCGCCATCAACGCTTACAGAGCCAGAGCCCGACTGTAAATCGTAGCTCAAAGCATCCAAATTGTTGCGCAATGAAATGCGTACCGAACCGGATCCTGAACGAAAGTGCGATGAGCCGGTCAAATCAATCCGTTCTCCGGCTATGCGCCCTGAGCCAGTTTTTAAATCGAGCGCGCCTTTTACATCAAATAATTCAATACGGCCCGAACCAGCCGTTCCTTTTACATCGCTATCTATGTTTTCCAAGGTGATTCTCCCGGAACCCGCCTTCACATCTAAAAACTTTGCGGTAACCTCTTCGGCAGTTACACTACCCGACCCAGCTTGTAAACGTACCTCTTCTGCGGTAACTCCCGTTGCTAATACACTTCCTGAAGCCGATTCTAATCGAATTTCATTGCTTTTAAGGCCTGTTGCTTCTATGCGGCCCGAGGTATTATCTACCACCACTTCAATCCCTTCAGGAATTTCCAAATCGATTGTGCCTTCTAAATTCATACGCCAGCTCCAATTGACTCTGCGAAAGCTTTTCACCTTTATAAACAGCCGATCGCCTTCTTTTTCATGCACTATTCCATAATCTTCCGGGTCGAAATCGCCGATTATGTATGCCTTCCCTTGCACGCGATTTCCTGAAGTCCCCTTCAGCAACACGGCTGCAAAGATGCCTTCAATGCGTACTTCAGTAACGCCGGCATAATCAATCTCAGTGCTAATTTCTTCTTGTGCCCAAGCCGATACTGCTATGAGTAATATGCTCAGCACGAATGATAGTTTTTTCATGATATACTGATTTTGGTGGATAAACTGAATGTATAGGTTTTACTAATAGCTACTTTCTAGTTCTTAGATGCAAAATTGGATAAATGGTTGCACCTTTTTGTAAAAAAGATTCCCCTCGGCAGCGCCAAGGGGGATGCTCCAAAATCATCGCAGACCTAAGGTGCATAATGTCTTGCGGTTTTCAAGATATTGCGTTGTTCAAGATAATGTCTTCACACAGGAGTATCCGAAGTAATGGCGCCATCTTCAATCTGTATAATGCGCGAGCCATACTGCGCATTTTTTTCAGAATGGGTTACTTGTACAATCGTCATCCCTTCTTGGTTGAGTTGCTGGAACAATTCCATAATTTGTTCGCCTTGCGCTGAGTGCAAATTACCGGTAGGTTCATCGGCGAGTAGTAATTTGGGTTTACCAATGATGGCGCGCGCCACTCCCACAACTTGCTGCTGACCGCCTGAAAGTTGCTCGGGGAACAAATCTTTTTTGGCAACAATGTTGAACCGATCGAGCATTTCGGCTACTAAACTTTTGCGTTCTTTTCCGGCTACTTTTCGGTACAAAAGCGGCATCTCGATGTTTTCGTACACGGTAAGTTCATCAATCAGGTGGTATGCCTGAAACACAAAACCGATGTACTGCTTGTGGAAATCACCTTTCCGTTTTTCGGAGAGGGCATGTACGGGCTGATCGAGTAGGAAATACTCTCCTTCGCTGGGTTGATCGAGCAAGCCGATAATGTTGAGCAACGACGATTTACCCGCACCGCTTGGTCCCATAATGGTTACAAACTCTCCTTGTTTTATCGTTAAATCAACCCCTTTTAAAATAAACGTTTTCTGAAATTTCGATCGATAGTATTTGTCGATATTGTTTAGCTGAATCATGATGAATGCTTAAGGTTAGGTCTGTATAAATGCATGTTGTATTGGCAACACTTCCTCTAATAAATACAATACCGTACCATATTTTTAAAATACTGAATATCAGTAAATTAACAATATTTATTTTTGTGAATCGTCCGTTCACGGTCATCTTTGTTCGTGAAAGAACGATACGCTAACACACGGATTCCCTCTTTTTTTTACAAAGGAAGATGCAACAACTGGAAGGGTTTACCCACCACTCTGAGCAACTGCTCGGAACGTTCGGGGCGGGCATCGGTTAAGAAAATCTGGCTATCGCTTTCGTGTGCTAATACAGAAAGAAGGCGTGCGATGCGTTCCTCGTCGAGTTTATCAAAGATGTCGTCGAGTAGTAAGATTGGCGGGCGCTGGGTTTGCTCCGCAATTAAATGAGCTTTTGCAAGATTGAGAGCTATCAAAAAAGATTTCTGCTGCCCTTGCGACCCAAAACGCTTTAGTAAATTGCCTTCCATGTAGAAAGCGTAACGATCTTGGTGGATTCCCTGCGTAGTGCGTTGCAAAATCCGATCTTGGGGCAAAGCTTGCCGAAAGGTAGTTTCAAAATCGGCATCTACTTTGGTGGTGTATCGAATTTCCATGGCTTCTTGGCTGCCACTTATTTTTTGGTACAGATCTTCGAATATTGGTACAATAGCCTTGGTAAATGTTTGGCGTGTAACGGCAATCTGTTCGGCGAGTTGCAACAAAATTTGGGTATAAGGTTCTAGCAAATCCGCATCGAGGGGGCGGTCAGCAAACTGTTTAAGTAAGTAATTGCGTTGCCGAAGCGCTTGGTTATAGCGGAGCAGATGCTGTAAATACACGGCATCGGTTTGGCAAATGAGGCCATCGAAGAATTTCCGGCGTACCTCACTCCCCTCGCGGATGAGGGCGGCATCGTCGGGGGAAAGCATTACGCAAGGGAACTGCCCGATATGATCGCTCACTTTTTCATAAGCCACTTTCCCCATTTTCATCAACTTGCGCTTCCCTTTTTCAAATTGGCAGCCGGTAGGAAACACTTCGCCGTTGCGTTCAAATTCACCGTGGAGTACAAAGTGCTGATGCCCGTGCTGAATGCTGTATTGCTCGTTGGTGTGGAAGGCGCTGCGAGTCATGCATAAGTAATGGATAGCATCGAGCAAATTCGTTTTTCCAATACCGTTTTTGCCGGTAATGCCTACTACATTTTCGGTAAATTGCAGTTGTAGTGCCTCGTAGTTTTTAAAATGCTGTACATATAACGATTTTAATAACAGCGGCGGCCACAGCGGTACGATGGAGTTTTCAGATGCCATATCGCTTCAAAAAGCTTTTTTCAAAAGAAAAAAACCGCTACGCAATGGCATAACGGTAGGCAAACATAGTAGTTTATGGCGTTCTAACTGATTTTCTTACGCACTTTATCGATTTCCTCGTGGATTTCAGCACTAAACTCCATTACTTCAATGAGTTTAAAAGAGGGGTCTACTACGTAATCGAGAATTTTAGGGTGTTGCGAAAGCGATACCACCACGTTTAATCCACGGCTACGGCAGCTCATGGCAGCTTCTACGGTATCATCGCGAAGTTTGCGAACATCGTTCACTAAAATGACACTGTTGGTGAGTGTTTCGTGGTTTTTCTCAAAATCTTTTTTTGCAATGATGATGCTATCGTCAAAAAGTTGGTGAAGCCACTCGATAAACGCATCGGAATTTTCCCCTTTTACAAATAGCACCGGAGCCATTTGCCGGGCAGCAACCGTACGTAAATATTCTAGCCCAAACTTTCCTTTTTCAAAAGAGCTTTTCAGTAGTTTTTTTGTGTTTTTCATACGATACAAAGCGTTATGGTAAATCTCTTATCTAATGTAAGAAAAAAAAGATGTGAAATTTGCATAACCTCTGCCCGAAAACAGTAGCGACACTACACTAGGCAAATTCAAGCCCCATAATGGTGGTATCATCAATTTGCTGTTGGCTTCCTTTCCACTCCGAAAACGTAGTTTTAAGCCGGGCAAACTGCTCTTGCAAGGGTAAGTGGCTCGTATCGGCTAGCAAGGCACGGAAGGGTTTCGAACCAAATTTACCTTTATTTTGCCCAAACTGATCTTGGTAGCCATCGGAGTAGAGGTAAACACGCGCGCCTGAGAGCGACTCTAAGGGAACAGAGAGTTCGTTAAAAGCGATATCCGTTTGTTTGTTTTGCCCAATCACTTTGTTTTCGCCTCTTATGCGCTGTGTTACTCCATTTTGTTGGAGTACTGCCGATTGCTTCGCAGCAGCTAAATGAAAGGTCTGCTGGACGGTATTTAGGTAACAGAGAGTGATATCCATCCCGTCGCGCACTTGGTATTTATTGCGCTGGCTCAAAGTTTCATTCAGTAAATAATTAAGTCGGTTCAGAATCGCCGAGGGCCGATAGGTACTTTCGTCTTTAATAATTTGATTGAGAAGCTGCATCCCTAACACCGACATAAATGCCCCGGGGATACCATGCCCTGTACAATCGGCAACGCAAAACCAAAAATGTTCATTTTCTTGATGTATCCAATAGAAGTCGCCACTCACAATATCGCGGGGTTCGTACATAATCGCCACTGCGCAAGGAGCACTTTCTAAAACCTCGGGAGCAGGCAAAAGCGCCTTCTGTATACGGCTCGCATAGTTGATGCTCTGCTGTATTTTTTGGTTTTGCTGGTTGAGCGTTTCGATGGAACCTTGTAGAGTAAGCTGTTTAAATTTCAGCGTTTCGTTTATTTTATCAATTTCCTCCTTCTGTTCTTCGAGTTGCTTATTTTTTTCTTCTTGCACCGTAAGCGATATGTGTAGTTTTTTACTAAAAGAAGCATTGGTAAAATGTAGGCGTATTACTCCTAACGCGATAATACCATAGGCTAACGTAAACGTAATGCGTACCGAGGGGTCGTTCAACACACCGAGTGCTGTTTCGGGGAATGTGTGTTGCGTTACTGTGGCGTGCAATTCTTCGAAAAAAAGCAATATAAATGCTGAAAGCGTACCAACTACACTAAAAAGTGTGATAGAGGGCTTACCAATGGCAATTAAAAATAACAGTGAAAAGATGATGAACCGCGTGCGAGAGAGAATACTGTATACTACGATGTTTTCAATTTCATCCGTTTCCGACTCTACTACAAACTGCAATAAGAGCAATAAAATAGGATATGCCAAGGCAATCTGCCGAGCTATTTCAAACTTCCCCAACCGGTTAAGTACTAGTAATAGTAAACAGCAAGGGATGGCAATGAGAAGAAATGTGTACGAGTTGAGGTCTTCCAATGTGTTCGGAATATGAAGCTGTTGCAATAGCGTAACCATTGCAAGGGTAACGAGCCCCATCACCACAATAAAATACAGCAGAGAGTTAAATAGAAAAATGGAATTGCGCCGTTCTGGCGTATCGGTTGGAAGCGAACCGGCAAACAGCAGAGAATTTAAAAAAGAAGAAACAGTAAAAAATTGCATTATAGCCGAAAGAAGTTTGTGTTGGTATATTAATAACCGCTAAAAGACTGTCGAAATTATTAATTATTTAAAAACATATTAGTGTATTTTCGAATTTGCGCGCTTCAAAAGCCGCTTTAATTATAGACTCATTCTGCTACATTTGTTTGCTTATTTAACTAGTATACTATGAACGATGCTATCTACATAGGTCTTGATATTGGCGGCACCAAAATTATGGCTGCCTGCATGACTTCCGATGGGGAAATTCGACGCAAAGTAAAAGTAGCCACTCCCTTACGCTTACAAGACGGACTGAATCTTACTCACGAACTCGTTCAAGAATTGGCGGAAGGGTTTACCCTTCAAGGTATTGGCGTTGCCATTGGTGGTCCTATCGATTTACAAGCCGGTACGGTTTCGCCGTTGCATCAACCTGAGTGGCGGCAAGTGCCTCTCAAAACCATGCTTGAAGAGGCTTGGCATTGCCCCTGCCATATTGAAGTAGACACTAACGTAGCCGCTCTCGGCGAATATTACTTAGGGGCTTTTACCGAAGAGCGCTTTTTGTACGTTACACTCAGCACCGGTATGGGAGGGGGCTTTCTAATCAATGGTAAGATATACCGTGGTAAGCAGCAAATACACCCCGAAATTGGGCACCAGTCTATTCATTTTCGGTGTGCACACCCTGAACGCATCCGCTGCGAATGTGGTGTACCCGATTGCCTCGAAGCCATGGTTTCAGGCAATGGCATTGAACGAGTGTATGGTAAGCCTGCAGATAAACTTACTGCCGAACAGTGGGATGAAGTTGCCTGGAACTTGGCTCAAGGGATGCGTAATATTGCCACCTTGCTTACTCCAGATATTATCGTGTTTGGAGGGGGCGTTTCCAACGGAGGAGGCGAATTGTGGTTAAAGAAAGTGCATACCTATACGGCGCAGCACCTCAGATTAGTACCTCCTCCACAAATGCGACTTTCTATTTTAGGAAACGATACAGCACTTTCAGGAGCGTGCTACATTGCTTTGCACGGGTTAGACCACGCATAAAATACCGACTACTCGCCTTGCTGTAACTTTTGGGCAACAAATTGTTTTACTTCAGGGAAAAAACGAAAAAAATTAGCTTCAAATAAGGTGCTTTTTGCCTGCAATAACTCCGTTGCTTTGCCCAGAGGAGCCTTATGCCTGATCCGCCGTTCTAAGTTTTGAAGCGCCGTTTGCAACCCATCGTACTCTGCATAGCTTACTAACCAATTATGCGTTTTCATGTAATAGAGCGTGCGCTGTGCATTCAGGGGTAAACTCTGATGATACTTCTGAAGTGTTTTATATACGTGTTGACTAAATACTACTAAGGGTTGTGAATGGAACTGTTGCCAATGTTTTGCTAATAAGTGGTCGTAAAACATATCGGTTACTACGCCGGCAAACTTGCCACACAAGGGGCGAATCAGCCGAGTACTCTCGCGTGCAGCCTCGTGCGTATCGGTAAAAACATCGATTTCCCTGTGTAATTGAATAGCAGTGGCTAGTGCTTTTGGGTACTTTTTAAAGGGATTTCCCTTAACAAAATCACCTAAGAAATTACCTAGAAGAACGGTTTCATTTTCGCCGGATAGATAAAAGTGCGCTAAAAAATTCATGCGATTTCGTTTAGTTTTTGCAGCATCCGCAAAATAGAAGGCTCTTGCGTATATTTTGATATTTCTACAACAGGCACCCACTGCAAAGCATTCGATTCTTCGTTTTGCCGCAACTGTTCATCCATATTCGCCCGGAGTAAGAAGCGTACATCGTAATGCCAATGTTTCGGTTCTGTTTTTCGAGCAGGAATGGCGTGGATATCTATATCAAAAATGCTTTCTGTTAAAAAGGAGAGCTGCCGTAAGCCCGTTTCTTCGTGCGCTTCTTTTAGAGCTACTTCGTATAGGTTTTCTACGCCATCGGCATGGCCACCGGGTTGTAACCAACGGTTCAATTTAGCATGGTGTAGCAGAAGTACTTCCGAGCGGTTCGTATTCGTAATCAGAGCCGAGGCAGTCATGTGCCCTTCCGGGCATGTACGGAAAAAAGCATTGGGTTCTCTTTCCAGGAAATTCACCATCTTTCCGACCATTTTTTGTTCTTCTTGCCAGCCAGTCCGATAGCCTCTTAATTGTTCGAGTAATGTAGTACGGTTCATACATGTAATTATGCTAAAAGCCTATTTCAACTAGGTGACATTATCGTAATAAATACCCACAAATGGTTTTCAAAATCATGTTTTATAGGGTAAGAGCAACTGCGAAGGTCTTAAAACAGAATATCGTAAGCGAAATGAGCCTGCTTAAACAAATGCTAAATACAGAAATATGCGCAAGTAAAACGAATAAGCCCTAAAGCATCAAGCATTTGCACTACACACCACCCTGGAGGCAGCAACCCTCTCAGTAAAAGACAAGCATCTG
>CAYMYI010000082.1:0-19032 GCA_964394585.1 uncultured Roseobacteraceae bacterium | reverse complement strand
CGTGAGCACAACTAAGCGTCAAGGTATTTCATTAGCCTTGACGCTTTTTTTTATCATTGCGTCTATTCGATAACTTTTTAATCCGTATCACTATGAAACTATGGCAGAAAGACTTCTCTACAGCAGAACGAGTAGAAAGGTTTACAGTGGGTAACGATCGTGTGCTTGACTTATTACTGGCATCTTACGATGTTCAAGGTTCTTTAGCGCATACAGCTATGCTGGCTAAACAAGGATTTTTAACACAGGATGAACTTGATAAAATTCATCATGAACTTGAGTTGATTGCTCAAAAAGTACAAGAGGGTGCGTTTGAAATAGAAGAAGGTGTAGAAGATGTACATTCACAGGTTGAACTCATGTTGACTCGTAAACTTGGTGATATTGGAAAAAAAATACATACCGGTCGCTCGCGAAACGATCAAGTTTTAGTCGATTTGATGCTATGGATGCGACATGAAATTGGGCAGCTATGCAAGCATATAGAAGCGCTTTTTCAGCAATTGATATTACTAAGTGAAGAACATAAAGGCAAATTGATGCCAGGTTATACCCATATGCAAGTGGCAATGCCTTCGTCGTTTGGACTTTGGTTTGCTGCACATGCCGAATCGCTTATCGACGATGTATACCTTTTCGAAGGAGCATACAAAGTGGTAAATCAAAATCCATTAGGTTCTGCAGCGGGCTATGGGAGTTCTTTCCCATTAGATCGCATGTTTACTGCAAAATATCTCAAGTTTAGTAGCCTTAAATATAATAGTGTTGCCGCACAGCTTGCAAGAGGGAAAGCTGAAAAATCAGTTGCCTTTGCCATGGCGTCTGTAGCAAGCACAGTAGGCAAACTGGCGATGGATGTTTGTCTGTTCATGGGGCAGAATTTTGGGTTTTTGACCTTCCCCGACGAACTGACGACAGGGTCTAGTATCATGCCTCACAAGAAAAACCCGGATGTATTTGAACTTATTAGGGCTCGGTGTAATCAATTGCAAAACTTGCCACACGAACTTGCTATGATTACCACAAACTTGCCAACAGGCTATCATCGTGATTTTCAACAGATTAAAGAAACGTTTTTACCTGCCGTAGAAATCTTGAAAGATATCTTAGAAATGACCACATTCATGTTTAAGCATATAATTGTGAAAGAAGGTTTTATGGATGATGCCCGCTACGATTACTTATACACTGTGGAAGAGGTGAACAAAGAAGTAATCGCTGGAATTCCTTTTCGCGATGCATATAAAAATATCGCACGGAAGGTTGAATCTGGAAATTACCAACCCAATAAAGAGATACAACACACCCACGAGGGTAGTATAGGGAATCTATGTAATCATGAGATTCAACAAAAGATGGAAAATGCTTTATTATTTCTAAATAAGGCATAACTCTTATTGCTCTTTTGATAAACACTCCTCTGACTTTATCAAGAAACGATGATACTCACAAAAGTTATCAACATTGTGGATAAGTGTGTTGATAACTTTTTTATCTCTGTTTTTAGACGAGAATCTTGAAACTCTTTTTACTTTATATGAATATAGTGTTACATTCGTTAAACATGAGAATATCGGAATTCCCACTATCCGATAAGGGTGTATGAATCAATCGCAAATGCCTTCAGTACCTAAGTTATGCACAAAGACACCGAAATTGCTGCTATAGAAACGTGTTTCCAAGCCCTTGAGTCGCTTAGCCCGGAAGCTCAATGCCGCGTTTTGCAATGGTTGAATAGTCGTTTTCAAATATCAACCACCCAGCAGGAATCATCAGAGCCTTTTTCTTTGCAGCAGGCAAACTCACAGGGCAAAACGCTTTCTAAGAATGGAAGCGCAGAACTACCCGAAACACTGCTGCAAAAGCAAGAGCTCTCTTCATTACTAGCTATTGATAACCTACAAGAATTGAGTAATTACATTTATCATGTTACCGAGTCAGAAAAAGCCTTGTTAATGGCAGCCTATATTCAAAATGCGCAGCATCATGCCGAGGTTACCAGCAGAACAATTAATGATTATCTCAAGAAATTTGATGAAGGGATTAAAAATATAACATCGGCTTTGCGGGTACTTACTCAAAAAAATCCTCCACTAATCATTCAGACACATAAAGCAGGGCAAGTCGCACAGGCTCAGAAGAAATATCAGGTAACTGAAGCAGGGTTTGCCTATGTGAATGCACTTTTAGCCCAAAAATTGAAATGAAAGCTGAGGTTTTCTATTAATTTTGCCCTATGGAAAACTTTGTAGTTTCAGCGAGAAAATATCGCCCTCAAACTTTTGAAGATGTAGTAGGGCAACAGCATATTACTACCACCTTGTTCAATGCGGTGAAAAACCAGCAATTAGCACAGGCATTTTTGTTCTGCGGCCCGCGAGGAGTTGGCAAAACTACTTGTGCGCGTATCCTTGCCAAAGTGATTAATGGTATGGAAAATGAGCACTCGGAGAATACTCGTGCGTTTAATATTTATGAGCTAGATGCCGCCTCAAACAACTCTGTTGAAGACATTCGCAATTTGGTAGATCAAGTACGCTATCCGCCTCAAACAGGAAAATACAAAGTTTACATTATTGATGAGGTGCACATGCTCTCCAACGCTGCATTCAATGCGTTCTTAAAGACGCTGGAAGAGCCGCCTTCGTATGTGATATTTATTTTGGCGACTACCGAAAAGCACAAAATCATTCCTACGATTTTATCGCGTTGTCAGATTTTTGATTTCAACCGCATTGCACCTGCCGACGTAGCCGACCAACTTGCCCGAATTGCAGAGCAGGAAGGGATTACGGTAGAGCCGGAGGCGCTCCATGTGATTGGGCAAAAAGCCGATGGGGCTATGCGCGATGCTCTCTCACTATTTGACATGCTCGTAACGTTTTCTACCGATCGAAGCATTACTTATGAAAGCGCGATCAAGAACTTGCACATTCTCGATTACGACTATTATTTTAAAATTATTGATTCCTTGCTCGAGGAAAATGTGAGTGATACCCTTTTGCTTTTCGATGAAATATTGCAGAAAGGTTTCGATGGGCATAACTTTATTGTAGGGCTGTGCGAACATTTACGCAATTTAATGGTGTGTAAAACGCCTTCCACGTTGCAGTTGCTTGAAGTTACCGAGAACGTAAAAGAAAAATACAAAACGCAAGCGCAAGCCACTGACACAGGCTTCTTGATGTCGGCGTTGAACATTGGGCACCAGTGCGATTTGCACTACAAAAGCAGTAAGCATCAGCGGTTGCATGTAGAATTAGCCCTTATGAAAATGTGCTATCTGAAAAATGCACTTACGTTAGCAAGCGCTTCGTGGCAAGAAAAAAAAAAGTAGTATCGGAGGCTACTGACGTACAACCTCGTGAAGGTTTAAAAACGCAGCGTGAAGGGGGAAGTATGATGGATAAAAAGCCCCTTCCTAAAATTAAGCGAGAGTTACCACGTACAAACCCGGTGAGCCATAGTTTAGCCGATGTTAAACAGAAAATCGCTTCGCAAAGGCAAGAAGCCGAGAAAGTGGCACAACAAGTGGCAGCAAGCGCCGAAAATCTAAAACAGTTTGCTTTTACCTTAGATGACTTACAAGTAGCTTGGAATCAATTTGCCGATCAGCAGGAAAGTCGACTAAGCCAAGTTGTTTTAAAAAATGCTTCTCTTTCTTTAGAAAATCACGAGATAAAAGTTGGTCTTGAGAATTCCTTGCAAATTTCTCAGTTTCAGAATATTCAGGTTCTGCTGCGGAGTTATCTTATTGAAAAACTCGAAAATAATCAGTTTACTTTCAAAATAGAGCTGATTGAGCATTCCGATGATAAAACTCCAAGGCTCTATACACAGCAAGAAAAATATACTTATTTAGTAGAAAAATACCCAGCATTGCAGGTTCTTACCCAACAGCTTGGGTTAGATTGGGAACATTGAAAGTTGAACTAGCATTTATCTCATGCCTTTTTAAATACGAATCCCCATTACTGTAATATCATCGCGTTGGTGTTCTTTACCCTGATGCTTGTCAAGGGCAGCTTCTAACTTAGTTTTTTGCTCTTCAAGCGAGAGTAGATGAATTTTCAAGAGCAAATTTTTAAATCGCTTAGAAGAGAAACGCCTTCGTTGCTTGTCGGCTTGGTCGATGTAGCCATCGGTTAGAAAATACAGCATTGTTTCAGGTGGAAGTACTTTTTCCTGATTAGTAAATTCGATATCGTCTTTATTATGTTTTCCTCCTATTGCTTTGCGGTCGCCTTTTAACTCTTCTAGCATACTATCGGTATAGACAATGAACATTTTTCCTTTAGCACCGGCAAAGGTCATTTTTACATGATTATCTTCAAGTTTTTCGAATTTGCAAATTGCAAGATCCATCCCTTCATCGCTCAATCCTTCTTTTTGATTCAGTTTGTTCCGCACCGTTCGGTTTAGTTCGGTTAGGATAAACGCAGGGTCGTTAATTTCTCTCAGTTCGATGATTTCAGAAAGGGAGTCGGCGCCCACCAACGACATGAAAGCACCCGGAACACCATGCCCGGTACAATCTACTACAGCGACTATTTTTTCGTGCTGAGTGCCATGTAACCAAAAGAAATCGCCACTGACAATATCTTTTGGGCGGTAAATCGTGAAGTTTTGTGGGAATAAAGCATTTCGCTGTGTGGCACTGGGTAAAATAGCTGTTTGGATCGTCTGCGCTGCTTGAATACTTTCAGTTACCGTTCGGTTTTTGGCTGCAAGCTCCACATTTTGTACTTCCATGGCTTCTTGAGTACTTCTCAATTCCTCCATATTTTGCCGCAGCTCTTCTTCAGAAGCTTGTAGTTCTTCGTTTTTCGATTGAATTTCGTTTTGTTGTTGCTTAAGTAGCCGGTTGGATTTACTTCGCATGTATAAGCTATAGAGGATAAACAAAAAGAAGAGGGCAAATACGATAAACGCACCCACAAAATATTTACGCGTACGTTCTTCAGCATCGAGTTGCTGCGCTTGTAGTTTTTTTTCAGTTTCAAGTAGTTCGATAGCCCGCTGCCGTTCTTTTTCTTGCAATTCTTTTTGGCGGAGGGCGAGTTCTTTAATTTCTTGCTCCTGCTCTAGCACCTCGATTTGTTGTTGACGGCGTTCAGCTTCAAGTTTTTGCTGGGTAAGGGCAAGGGTTTGTCGAACGCGTTCTTTTTCAAGTTGTTCGGCTTTAATTTGTGCTTCTTGCAAATTTTGTTGTTGCTTTAGTAACTCAAGTTCTTTTTCCTTTTTTTCGCGTTCGAGTTCCGATTGCCGCAGTGCCATTTCCTGTTCGCGTTGCTCGGCAATGAGCGATTTAATTTGGCTTTCGCGGCGCTCCACCTCCATTTCTTGCTCAAGGTATGCCTGCTGCCGTATACGATCTTCCGCTTCGAGCTGTTCTTTTAACTCTTGGTGTAGCTGATAGTACTTTTTTGACTCTTCGAAGTTTTTATCAAATTGGTGAATTTCTGAAAGGATTAAATATGCATCCGCTAGTTCTGCTTTAGCGTTTTGGGATTCAGCAAGCGCAACGGCTTGGTTAATGTAGGTAAGGGCATCATTTGTTTTGTTAGAAATCAGTGAATTAGCGGCTAAGAAATTGAGCGCCTCTGCTTGCTTGGCGGAATTTTCAGCACGCTGAAAGTTTTGCAATGCCTCTAAGTAGCTATCTTCAGCTTCACGGTAATTTTTTTGGCTGGTGAGTATCACTCCTTGATTGATGCCCATCGTTGCCCGCTCTTCGTTTGTTAAGGCAACCGATTGAGATGCTAATTCGAAAGCTCGCTGATAATACTCATCTGCATTTTCCAGGTTTCCGTTCACCTTAAAAAGGTATCCTAAGTTATTGAGTATGTTAACCTGTTCGTTGGCATGCCCCGATTGCATTACTTCTGACTCTAGTTGCTGTGCATGAAATATGGCATCATCGTATGCTTGTCGGCTTTCAAACAATGCAGAGAGTTTCCGATGGATGGCTATTTCTGCGGCTTTTTCCCCTTGTTGCTTGTGTAGCGATAAGAGCTGTTGATACACTTCAATAGCTTGAGCGGTACTCTGCCCTTGCTCATAACTAAATGCAATACTTTTTAGCGTTACCATTTGCTCGTTGAGAGGAAAGCCTAATTTTTTTTCTTGCTGATATGCTTCTTGGAAATAGGCAACAGCTTTTTTGTGAGCTTCTAACTTTTGGTATAGGAATCCAATCTTTTTAAAAAGATTTACTTGTTGTTGTGGTGAAGCTGTCTCAAGGCTATCGAGTAAGGATTGGAGTTCTTGCTGAGCAATCCCCAAGAAGGGAACCAATGCAAAGACTATCGTGAAAAACAATCGAGTCATTACCGCATAAATTGATGTGTAGGAGATAATACCTTAAAGAATTATAGCTGCAGCTGTAGACCTGCAAATAAGCGAATGGGTTGTTGTAGAGAACCGTTAAATACCAGCGTTTCGTTTCGGTTGGCAAGGCTGTGCAAACCTCGGTAGCGTTGGTCCAATAGATTATGAATCTTTAGAAATACTGCAGTCTGCCAAATAGGCTCGTACCGAACCATGCAGTTTATGAGTAAATAGCCATCAAGCGTTTGGCGGTCGGTGCCGTTCTCTTCGAAAGCAAGCACGCGTTGGGCTGAGTTGTAAATGAACCGCGAAGACACCGAGAACTTTTTCCAGCCGATATCAACGCCTCCTTTGACCATGAGCGGGGAAATCATCCCAATTTCTTTGGTTTCTCCATTTTCAGTTTCGTCAACAGTACCATCTAAATAGCTCATCGCTAAGTAGCTCAGTAGTTTAGTGCCGCTTTGCCATTGTTTTTTGTAATCGATTTGGAGCGTTCCGCCATAATTATTCTGTTCTCCTTCATTCACCGGAATTTCTATATCGAATACCGGAAACCCAAGAAACTGTCCATTGTATAAGTTTAGTACCGAATCGCCTTTGGTATTGTACAAGTTTGTAAGGCGGTTGTAATAAGTACTTAGCTGTACGCTTAAGTTTTCGTTAAAATTATGCTGAAAGCCCACTTCAAAGTTGTTTGAACGGATAGGTTCTAAATCGGGGTTGGGTAAATGCCAGAAAAAAGAGAAGTACCCGCCGTTATCGTCGGGGATGAACGACCCGTAGTGTTCGTAGGTAGCTTCTGGCGAAGGTGCTAAGAACGACGATCCATAAAAAGCTTTCAGAGTTGTACGTTCGGCAGGTTGCCAAACTACACCAAGCCTAGGATTAAACGTAGCCCCAAACCGCGAGTTGTAGTCGAAACGGCTGCCTAAGGTAAGCGAAAGAGCCTCGCTGGGATTCACTTGCACTTGCCCAAAACTACCAAAGTTGAAATATTCTAAGTTGAAAAACTCTGCTTCGAGTGGCGTACCGATAATATTCCCACGAATGCTCACCGACTTATCCACCGGTTGATCGAGGTCGGCACTTTTCGGTATAGAGAAAAACCGCTCAAAAGTTACCCCACCAATCACGTTTATGTTATTCGATACTTGCCAATATACATCTTGCGATAATTTCAGTTCGCTTCCTAAGGCATACTTGTAAGCGGGTTCTAACCCTACATAAATATTTCTGAAATTCGACTCTTTATCTACCTCGTAGGTGCTACCCATAAAACTTGTGAGCAAACTAACATTTTTGATGTTTTTCGAGTACGATATATTCCCCATTAAGATATGATGGCCATAGAAAGCATCTTTTGTATAAATAGCGTTTTGGGGGGATAGGCCCACGGAACTGGGAGTCCTTGAGAAGTTTTTGAAGACGCTCACTTGAAAATTTTCAGTATGAAGCCCACCATATAGGGAATAGCCTGAAACCGTAAAATCAAAGTTGGGGTCGTAAGGAGTTTGTGGAGAGATTGGTCCAAAAGCTGTATTGAAGTTGCCACTTTCCATTCCCGATAAGTCCATGGTTGGGTCGTTTTCATACAGCGATGGGTAGTCAGGGTGGGCATCGTATCCATAATTGGCAGCAAACGTAATCACAGACTTGGGGTCAATGCGTTGACTGAAAAACAATTCCCCATTGTACATCGGGGCGGTATTGCCACTAGCATTAACCGCAAGTGTTTGTTTTTCTTTGGGTTTTTTAGTGATGATGTTGATAACCCCTGCTAGGGCATCGGCACCATACAACGCCGAAGCCGGTCCGTATACCACTTCAATTTGTTGCGCTAAATGAACCGGATAATTATACAATAGCGGAAGCTTTTCATTCGTAGGCGATGAAATACGGATACCATCGAGCAGTACCACAAACTTTTCTTGCCCCACCACACCACGCAAGGTGATATTATTGAAATACACATCTTCCGATTGGTTACTAATTTTAAAATCGGGTAAATCTTCTAACACTTCGAGCAAAGTCTGATACCCCCGCCATTTAATTTGTTCCGCTGTAATTACCCGAGTCATCGCAAGGGCTTTTTCTGTAGATTCTTCTGTTCTACTCGCAGTGGTGATGGTAATATCATTCCACCGTTGTTCGATAGGTAAAGCTAGCACTTCCTGTACATCCGATTGAAACCATTGAAAGCCGGAATCTTGCCCAAAGCTTTCTAAGTTGCTTATTAAAAGAAAAGCGACTAAGTAAAGGAGCGTAAGACTTGTTTTCATAAGCACATTCATAGGTAATGTGGTAAACTATCGATTAACTATTACCTAAACCTTGCTTGGATATGAATTTATTACATATAAAGCGAGCCGATGTACTACTCATTTCTGTATGCGAGCCTATTTTCCAATGTTATTTTAGGTTACATTAGAGCTTTATTCTAAAAAAAATAATTGAATCGTGCGCCTTACACTCATCGATTGGAGCATTATTGCCTTCTTCTTTTTTACTACACTGTTTATAGGAGGATGGGCAGCTCGAAAAGCCGGTAAAAGCTCAGAAGAATTTTTTCTTTCAGGGCGAAATATGCCTTGGTGGCTATTGGGAATTTCTATGGTAGCGACTACCTTTTCTACCGATACACCCAACCTAGTTACCGATATTGTTCGCCAAAACGGAGTAATGGGTAATTGGGTATGGTGGGCATTTTTACTTACAGGAATGCTTACAGTTTTTATTTATGCCAAGCTCTGGCGAAAAACCGGCATTAATACCGATATGGAATTTTACGAGTTCCGCTATAGCGGGAAACCCGCCAGGTTTTTACGAGGATTTCGAGCATTGTACTTAGGCATTGCCTTTAATGTACTTAGCATGGCGGCAGTAACACTAGCCGCAATCAAAATTGGAGAAGTATTATTGGGGCTTTCACCGTGGGCAACTGTAGGGATAGCCTCGGTAGTAACCGTGATTTTTAGTGCTCTAGGCGGATTTAGAGGAGTAATACTCACCGATTTTATTTTGTTTTTTACCGCTATGGTAGGAGCCATTGGCGCAGCATGGTATGCCGTGCAACATCCTGAGGTAGGGGGGCTTTCTGCACTACTTTCCCACGAGAATGTACAAGATAAATTAGAAATTTTCCCGGCGGCGACCGATACCTCTCAGCTTATCAGTTTGCTGATTATCCCATTAGCAGTTCAATGGTGGAGCTCTTGGTATCCGGGGTCTGAGCCAGGCGGTGGGGGATACATTGCTCAACGAATGTTAGCCGCTAAAAACGAACGGCACGCCATAGGAGCTACTTTATTTTTCAATATTGCGCATTACGCACTGCGCCCCTGGCCTTGGATTTTAGTCGCTTTGGCATCGTTAGTACTTTTCCCTGATTTGGCTAGCCTTCAAGCGGCATTTCCGAACATTTCTGCTGATAAACTAGGGCACGATTTGGCTTATCCTGCCATGCTTACCTTTCTACCTGCGGGTTTTTTGGGGGTAGTGATGGCATCGCTGATTGCCGCATACATGTCGACCATCTCTACCCATCTGAATTGGGGTGCTTCCTATCTAGTGTTCGATTTTTACAAGCGATTTGTAAGCCCCAATGCTTCACAGGCTACCCTTGTAATGGCAGGGCGGATTATCACCGTAGTGCTTATGGTGCTTGCCGCTTTGGTAGCATTGAGTATCCGCAATGCCAAACAAATTTTTGACTTCGTTCTTTTATTTGGTGCTGGCACCGGTCTTATTTTCATTTTGAGATGGTTTTGGTGGCGGATTAATGCATGGAGCGAAATTGCCGCTATGTTTGCATCGGGTGTCGTAGCCTTATTATTAGAACAACTTGCCGTTTCGTGGGCATCTTCTACCAAATTGTTAGTGGGTGTTGCCACCACCACAGCTATTTGGGTAGTAGTTACCTATCTAACTCCTCCTGAACCTGAAACTACCTTTCAGGTATTTTACCGAAAAACAGGTATTGCGCTCGGAGGAAGTAAATTTGTTCAACAAAAAAGCTGGGTTGTACAGCGAATCCGCATCAAATGGGGGATTCTTGCGATGGTGAATGGATGCCTTTTGGTGTATAGCTTTTTATTTATGGTAGGGTACCTACTGTATGGCGAATACCTATGGGGAGCACTCTTAGGATTGCAAGTATGCCTATCCTCGTATTTGTTAGTCCGCTGGTGGCGTATGGTAGCGTAGGTATTTTTTGTATAAAATGTAGCTTTGCCCGCAGTTAATGCATCTATTCACCTAATCAAAACTATATGAAACCTACGCTACTTGTATTAGCTGCCGGAATGGGAAGTCGCTATGGCAGCTTAAAACAGATGGATACGTTTGGCCCGAACGGAGAGGCGCTCATCGAATACTCAATTTATGATGCCCTTCGAGCCGGATTTGGAAAGGTTGTTTTTGTAATTCGTAAGGACATTGCCACCGATTTTAGAGCTTTTTTTGAGCCTAAACTTCAAGGACATTTAGAAATTGCCTATGTATACCAAGAACTGGACAATGTTCCGGCGGGCATTCGAGTACCCGAAGAACGCCAAAAACCCTGGGGAACAGGGCATGCAGTGATGGTTGCAAAAGAAGCCATACAAGAGCCATTTGCAGTAATAAACGCAGATGATTTCTATGGAAAAGATGCTTACCAAGTGCTAAGTAGTTTTCTCCAGCAACAAGAAGCAACCTCTGAAACATATTGCATGGGAGGGTATCATTTAGAAAATACGCTATCAGAACACGGTACTGTTGCTCGCGGTATTTGTAGTGTTGATACCGAAGGCTTCCTCACCTCAATTGTGGAACGTACAAAAATTAAACGTACTGAATCGGGAATCATCAAAAATACAGAAGAAACAGCAACACTAGAACTTCCGCCTCGCTCAATCACCTCCATGAACATGTTTGGTTTTACACCTCAAATCTTTTCTCATTGCGAACGCTTTTTTCATACGTTCATCAAAGAAAATAGCCAAAACCTTAAAGCTGAATTTTATATACCATCTGTGGTGAACGAACTTATCAAAGAAGGCACTGCGCAAGTGAAAGTGCTAGAAACCGATGCTAAGTGGTTCGGGGTAACTTATCGGGAAGATAAAGAAAAAGCAAAAACAGAAATAGCCAATCTAATAGCCGAGGGAGTTTATCCTGCGGAACTGTGGTAAATCTATCATAGGCTTGTGAAAATCATATTTTTTGAATATGCATAAATTACCACTAGTTTTGCACGTTATTTCGTTTTTCGCAAATTTTTTAGCGGCGAAATTTTCAGAAGATATCATTTCATCATATAAACTGGGAATCAAGTGGATTTATTTGAAAAGTTACTGGTAGATCGTGGGCCGTTGGGGCAACATTCTCAAATCGCGCACGGGTATTATGCATTTCCAAAACTAGAGGGCGAAATTGCCCCTCGTATGCATTTTAGAGGAAAAGAAGTACTGACTTGGAGTTTAAATAATTATTTAGGCTTAGGAAACCACCCTGAGATACGAGCTGTAGATACTGCCGCAGCGGAAAAGTGGGGGCTAGCTTACCCTATGGGTTCGCGCATGATGTCAGGAAACTCTAACTTGATTGAAGAGTTTGAAGCACAGTTAAGCAGCTTTATAGGGAAGGAAGATACCATGGTATTAAACTATGGCTATCAAGGAATCATGTCGGTAATCGATGCACTATTAGACCGCAAAGATGTTGTCGTGTACGATTCTGATTGCCACGCTTGTATTATTGATGGGCTTCGGATGCACCTCGGTAAACGTTTCGTTTTTCCTCACAATGACATTGAAAACTTGGAAAAGCAGCTTGCCCGTGCTGAAAAAATTGCCCAAACTACCGGCGGTTCTATCTTAGTAATTACCGAAGGCGTATTTGGTATGTTGGGCGATCAGGGTAAGCTCAAAGAAATCGTAGAACTAAAAGGTAAATTCCAATTTAGGCTATTGGTTGACGATGCACACGGTTTTGGAACTATGGGAAAAACCGGTGCAGGTACCGGCGAAGAGCAAGGTGTACAGGATGAAGTGGATATTTATTTCTCTACGTTTGCAAAGTCGATGGCAAGTATCGGAGCTTTCGTGAGTTCTAAAGAACAAGTCATTGAATATTTGCGATACAATACACGCTCGCAAATTTTTGCGAAAACATTACCTATGGCATTTGTAGAAGGGAACATGAAGCGTTTAGAGATGTTGCGCACCCGCCCTGAATTCAAAGATAAACTATGGGAGATTGTAAATAATTTACAATCAGGTTTGCGTGCTCGAGGATTTAATTTAGGAAATACACAATCGCCGGTAACTCCTGTGATGCTAAGTGGTGGTAATAACGAGGCAGCAAACCTAATTATGGATTTGCGCGAAAACTTCAATATTTTCTGTTCTGTGGTAATTTACCCTGTAGTGCCCAAAGATGTTATCATGCTACGGTTAATTCCTACGGCATCGCACTCGTTAGAAGATGTGGAAGAAACTATCATAGCCTTTGAAAGAGTTTCTGATAAGCTCACTTCTGGTGTTTATGCGAAGATGGAGCCACAAGCGATTAACAGCTAAGTCCTTCTATTTTTGAATAAATGCGTTCTAATAACATAGCTTTTAGCGAAATACTTAAAGGAATGTTAATAGAACGCTTTTTTTTTGCGTATTTGCGCTATAGGGCTTGATTTCTTACAAAAACATTTTCTAAATTGGCAATCGAATTGAACGATTCAGTCATAATTATTACATCACTAAAGTATTTTTACTATGAACAGATTTGAACAACTGAAAGAATTAGTTATGAATATGGAGGACGACTTCTCTAAATTCTATGACAAAGACGTGCAAGCTGCTGGCACACGCGTAAGAAAAGGTATGCAAGATTTAAAAAACCTTGCTCAAGAGGTGCGTCTTGAAGTTCAAGAAATGAAAAATAGTAAAGCCGGAAAATAATAACCGGATATTAAATGAAATAAAAAGCGGTAGTAAAATCACTACCGCTTTTTGTTTTTTAGCACTTTAGTTATTTATGGTTTTAATAGTTGAAAATGTTCTAGCAACTGCTGTTGCAATGCAGGAGTAGCTTCTTTCAGTGGGCGTCGGACTAAATTATTCGTGATATTTTGGATAGCACAAAGCGCTTTTACCCCTGCAGGATTTCCTTCCTCAAATAGCATTTGGTTAATTTTTAAGATTGGTAAATAGACTTCTTTTGCTTTTGAAAAATCACCTTGCATTGCCAGATGTACTGCTTCAGAAAAGCGCTGGGGGAGTGCATTCGCAACTACAGAAATTACCCCACAGCCTCCAATCGAAATAATGGGTAAGGTTAAGGGGTCGTCCCCAGAAATTAAGCAAAAATCCTTTGGCATTCCTGCTGAAATAGTCATGCACTGTGCCATATCGCCCGAAGCTTCTTTAATACCTATAATATTATCATGTTGTGCCAACGTAAGGGTTGTTTCTGCTTCCATGTTACTCCCTGTCCGCGAAGGCACATTGTACAGCACAATAGGGTGGCTAAAGGCACTCGCTAAGGTTTGGAAATGCTCCACAATACCCTCTTGCGATGGGCGGCTATATTGCGGAGAAACCGATAAGATAGCATCGGCTGCTTGTAAATCCATTTGCTCATACAACTCGATAATTCCATAGGTATTGTAACCTCCTAGCCCAAAAACGATAGGTTTTTTATGGGGGTTATTTGCCGCAACAAAAGCTAATATATTGAGTTTTTCTGCAGTAGTTAAGGTCGGCGATTCTGCTGTAGTACCGTTTACTACAAAATAATCGATGTGAGGTTCAATATGGCCTAGTAACTTTTCAAAGGCAGCGTAATCAACTTCTTGTCTGTTTTCGGTAAAAGGAGTGATAAGGGCTACTCCAACCCCGTTTAAGTCTATCATATTGTATAAGTGTTTTTGTAAAGTGATAAGCCCAAAATATGCTAAGATATTTCGGGCTTTCAAGGTTTATATAGTTAAGTGCTTATTTAGGCAAATCGTTTTTCGATTGTTTGCTCAACTTCTTGTCGTATAACGTCATCAGTAATACGTTGGGTAATATCAAAGGCAAACGCTTCTAGTAGCAATGCACGCGCTTTACTTTCAGGAATACCTCGCGATTGCAAATAAAATAGCGGTTCTTCGTCGAGTGAGCCTATCGTAGCCCCGTGCGAACACTTAACGTCGTCAGCCCAAATTTCAAGCTGTGGCTTTGTGTCTACCGTCGCTTTTTCCGATAGTAATATATTGTTGTTCGACTGAAATGCATTTGTTTTTTGTGCAAGTTGCTGCACGAATATTTTACCATTGAAAACCCCTGTAGCAGCACCATCTACAATTCCTTTGTATAACTCGTTGCTATTGGTGTGGGGTTGGCGGTGATTCACCGACGTATGATTATCAACATGTGTTTTGTCTTTAATCATGTACAAGCCATTCATGTTGGCTTCGCTGTTTGAACCATCGAGAACAATATCAAGGTTATTGCGAATCAGTTTTGCGGCAAGACTTACAGTATTGTTGGTATAAACGCTATTGGCTTCTTGCAAAACCTTTGTGTTATTGATAATCGAAACGTTATCGGCAACATCTTGCAGTTGCGAATGTGTGCATTGAGCATTTGCTGCCACAATAATTTCATTGACCACATTCGTAAAGACTTCGTGAGTGCCTATTATCAAGTGTCGGTCGGTAAATGCACAGTTGCCTCCTTGCTCAATCACTGCAAAAAGCCGGGGTAGCGTTAATATAGCTTGTTCAGTTGCATCGTGCACAAACACACATTCAATCGGATGATCTACAATACAATTTTTAGGGATATGCACAAATACAGCTTTTTGGTATAGGGCTGAATTCAATGCTAAAAAAGGCTGCTCTTTCGTATCGGCTAGTTTCCCAAAATATGTATCGATTAGCTGAGAATGCGATTCATAATGTGAAGAAAGATTACCGATTGTGAAAGGAACTTCTTTTACAATGGTGGAAAGTTCCGGTATTAATTGCCCGTTTACAAATACCAGCCGATTTCCTTGGGCAGGGGCGATGCTTTGGAGTTTTTCTTTCGCTTTTTCAATACGAGGAACATTTGTAACACCAAAAGGAGTAGAAAGGATGTTTTTGAGGTTAGTGTACTTCCACTCTTCGTGTTTTGTAGTAGGAAACGCCAGCGAAGCAAGTTGTTCGGCAGCTGCCTTTCGAAGTTCATACAACGGTGTATTGCGTTCTCCGTTTAAAGTTTTGGTAAACTCTTGAAAGTGTATATTGAAATTCGCTTGTAGCGAAGGAAGATTCATTGGTTCTTGAGTCATATGAAACTTGTTTTTTGATGGATATTTTCAACCAACATGTTGGTTGGTAGTACTAGATTTCTTTTAGGCTTCCGCAGTTTCAAATTCTTTCTTAATCCAATCGTAGCCTTTTTCTTCGAGTTCTAAAGCTAGTTCTTTAGTTCCAGATTTCACGATTCTTCCTTTGTATAGTACGTGTACAAAGTCGGGCACAATATAATTCAAAAGACGTTGGTAATGAGTTACCACAATAAAAGCATTGTTTTCATTGCGCAACGTATTTACACCGTTAGCCACAATGCGAAGTGCGTCGATATCTAAGCCAGAGTCTGTTTCATCTAAAATGCTTAGGGTAGGTTCTAGCATTGCCATTTGAAAGATTTCATTCCGCTTTTTTTCGCCTCCAGAGAATCCTTCATTTAGCGAGCGCGAAAGCAGATCTTGCTTCATCTCTACAAGTTTCATCTTTTCCTTCACCGTTTTAAGGAACGTAACGGCATCAAGAGGCTCTTCGCCCCGTGCTTTTCGCACTTCGTTTACGGCTGTTTTTAAAAAGTTTGTGTTGCTCACTCCGGGAATTTCCACAGGGTATTGAAAAGCCAAAAACAAACCAGCATGGGCACGTTCTTCAGGACTCATCTCGAGCAAGTCTTCACCCTGAAATAATACTTCACCTTGAGTTACCTCATAGTCTTCGCGGCCTGCCAATACAGAAGCAAGCGTACTTTTACCTGAACCATTAGGCCCCATAATCGCATGTACTTCTCCGGGTTTCACAGAGAGGTTAATGCCGTTCAAGATGCTTTTATCGTCTATAGAAGCGTAGAGATTTTTGATTTCAATCATTGTAATATCAATCTTTTTTGTTTCCTGTTTTAAAAAATTATGCAAAATTCATAAATAAGCATCGAAATACCTATTTAGAGGAACTATAATGAGAACTTCGCATAGTTTAGAATGTTTGACTAGCTCTAATGATTCTGTTAAAGTTTCATTGTTTTGCGAATGATAAAGGAAGGTTTCTGTAGTAATTCTAATAAATAGTTTATCTGTTTTATAAAATTTTGCAGCCCTATGGGTGTTATATTGAAGGGAACTTAACCTCTCTTTCTAAGTTTCATACTTATTCATCATATTCGTATTCCATGAACATTAAATATTATCCTTTTATGAAGAGTAAAAAAATGAAGGAGTTAATTTTTAAGAAAATCTCGTTTTTTATTGTAGCGATGTTAACAGTAGGGAGTGCATCTGCACAGAATCCACTCACCGTTGATTGGTGGGAGGGACTATCAGCTGATTGGCAAGATTGCTTCCGTAGCCAACTTGAACTGGGAGACCCGGTTGCTCAAACTGATCTAGATAAAATTTATGCCTTAAAAACGATAAGCTGTACAGGAATTGATGATTTTGGAGACGACCGAAATATCAACTCTTTAGAACCACTGCGCAACTTGAAAAATTTAACAGAAGTAGATTGTTCTTACGCCCGTGTGAGTAGTTTAGAGTCGATTGCAGGCTTGCAAAACCTTACCGTATTAAACTGTTCATACACACAAGTAAGCGATTTGAAAGACCTTGCTGAACACCCTAACCTGCGTGTTATTTACTGTGCAGGTACTCCTATCAAATCGCTGGAGTCTATTCAAAATTTGAAACAACTCGAAAAGATTGATTTGTTTGAAACTACACTCGACGATTTCTCTTCGCTGGGCATGTTCTCTAACTTAAAAATGCTTTCTGTAGATAATACCAATATTCGATCATTAGAGCCACTTCGTTCTTTAACTAAGTTAGAAGAGTTACGCTTTTCGAATACTAAAATCGTTGATCTTAGTCCTTTAGTGGCATTACCCAACTTGAAAACTCTCCAATTTCAAAAAACGAAAGTGGACAATATTGCCCCTATCAGTCGGCTGAAAAACCTAAGATTTATCAATGCAAGTGATAATGCAATTAACAACATTACAGCACTTCGTAGCCTTTCAAATTTAGAGGTACTCTATCTATCGCAAACCAATATCGAAAGTTTGGAGCCTCTGCGCGATATGGAAGAACTAAGAGAAATTACCTTTTCTCAAACCCCGGTTACTTCGCTTGAGCCACTTTCGGACTTAAAAAAATTGAGCATTCTAATTTTTACCGATACCCCTGTAGCTTCGTTAAAGCCTATCGAAAAGGTATCTACGATTACGGTAGTATATTGCCGAGATAGTCAGATAGAAGATGCAGAGATTGAAGCATATATGAAATCGCATCCTAATGTGGAAACCGATCATTTTTAGCAGTTCATTAGCTTAAAAAAAATCCCACTCTAAGGCAGAGTGGGATTTTTTTTAAGGAGTTTGATTATACTATAAATTTTGCCGCTTTAGCTCTTTGACAGCATAGTCGGCAGCTCGCGCAGTAAGCGCCATATATGTGAGTGATGGGTTTTGGCATGCTGCAGACGACATACAAGCGCCATCGGTTACAAATACATTTTGGCAATCGTGCATCTGGTTCCATTTGTTAAGTACCGAAGTTTTAGGGTCAATTCCCATTGGTGCACCTCCCATTTCATGGATGCCTGTACCCGGATATGTCATGCTATCATACGTATTGATATCTTTTAAGCCAGCGGCTTCTAGCATTTCAGCGGCAGCTAACTGCATATCTTTCCGCATTTTCATTTCATTTTCTTTAAACTCCACATCAAATTGAAGGGTAGGCTGATTCCATTTATCACGCACTTCTTCGTTCATGCTTACACGGTTTTCGTAATAAGGTAGGCACTCTCCGAACCCTAACAGGTTCATGCGCCACTCTCCAGGGCGTTCGAGTTCCTGTTTCAAGGCAGGGCCAATGCTCGATTCCGCTACGGAACGCGACCATCCTTCGCGACTACCGCCACCCTGATAACCATACCCACGGATAAAATCAGGATGTTTCTCCTTAATATTTCGGAAGCGAGGCACATAGATGCCATTGGCTCTTCTGCCTGAGTAATATTTGTCCACAAAACCGTCGTAACTAGCCGAGGCACCTGCTCGGAAGTGATGATCCATGATATACCTTCCTAAAATATCGTTGTTATTACCCAGCCCGTTCGGGTTTGCCTCATCCTTTGTGTTCATCAAGATGAATAATGAACCCATTGCTGAAGCATTTAAGAATAGGATTTTAGCATAGTATTCTATTGTTTCGTTAGTATTAGCATCAATAATACGTACTCCTTTGGCTTTTTTAGTTTCTTTGTCGTAAATGATTGAGTTTACGATAGAGAACGGGCGGAGTGTCATGTTGCCTGTGGCCATAGCCGCAGGTAGGGTAGAAGCATTACTACTAAAATAAGCTCCGTAAGGGCATCCTCTCCAGCAACGGTTTCGGTACATACAAGCTCCTCTGCCATTGTGAGCTTGTGTAAGGTTGGCAGTGCGTCCG
>CAYMYI010000081.1:0-19134 GCA_964394585.1 uncultured Roseobacteraceae bacterium | reverse complement strand
CGCACGATCAGTGTCGCGATCCGAATTTGATCAAACATTGATCCGGACATTACCAGCAGTGTTAACGATTGATCGTTCGTCAACTAGTTTCTCATTCCTCCACGAATTTACCACGTCGATGCCATGTTATAATTAATTTGACTGTATCGTTTCAATTTATCTTTAATAGTATTTTTTAAGAAATAAAATAAGGTGCGGTATAACGATAAAAATATATCGGTTCTCTTAAATAAAAATGATAAAGTATCTACTCATAAATGGTTGATAAACAAAAGTATAAGTAATTTATTAAAAACAATTTTAGGCTTTTATAGTATTTAAATAAGAAAATATTTAATTTTCGATGTTATTTCCTTTACTAGGATAGTTTTTTTCATGTAAAGCTGATAGTAATTCACCAAAACCTTTTGTTAAACATCTTATTTCAACAATTTTAAAGCGTAACAGAATGTCTATACAATTAAATGTAAGTCAGTTAGAAGATTTAATTCGGCACTACACAGCAGAAAAAGCGAAACTGGAGTTTCAGTTGCACAGTGCTAATGCTATGATTGCTCAATTAGAAGCATCGCTCGCTGAAGCGAAAAACGCATCTTCTATGGTTACTCCACCCTTGATCAACCCTTCGCTGATTGGAGAAACCACACCTCAAAGCAGCCCTTCTCCCTCTGCTGAAGCCCCTGTACCCACCGAAAAAGTGCCTACCAAAACTGTGGTTTCGCCAACTAAAAAACGGAAACCTGGGCGTCCACCTAAGAATCGGGTAGAAGCTACGGACGATTCGCCAACAGAACAAACACCCAAAAAAACCGCGAAGAAAAAGGGACCTGGGCGTCCCGTTGGTAGTGGTATGAAGCTATCGGAATGGGATGAAGTACTGATAACAGGGCTTCAGCGCAAGAAACAAGTGATGGCAAACCCTGAAATGATTGAATTATTCCGAAAAAAAGCCCGCAAAGATCAATCGCCTCTTTCAGAAACTGAATTAAAAAGTAGGTTAAATCGTACTCTGCAAAAGTTAGCTAATAAGAAAGGTCGGCTTATCAAAGTGCCTTACGAGGGAAAAGGATACGCCTACGGACTTAAACGCTGGATTGATAAAGAAACCGGTGAGTTAAAGCAAGAATACCAGGTAGAGAACGAAAATTCTGACACTACAAAATAAACATACCGCATTTGTAAAAAAGTCAATAAAACAACGCCCCATGTTGCTATGCTTCATGGGGTTTTTGTTGGTAATTTGCCAAAAAAGACTGCAACCGCACAATAGCTTCGGGGGAAATAGCCGGAAAATTTGCTATTCGAAACGTATTTTCTTTCCATGTGCCGTAGCCTTTTCCCAATAGAAACCCATGTTGCTCTGCTTGTTTGCGTAAATCTGAAACTGTATTTGCTGGTACTTTAACGGCGAATACGGTATCAGAACGCACTTGGCTATTCTGAATAAGTAATTCGTAACCTGCCTTTCTAAAAAATAACTCCCATTGCAAGCGCTGCGCTTTTATTCTTCGATGGGTTTGTTGTATCTCAGAAGCGTTTTCCATTACTTTTCCTAATAGGAAAATACTTAAAATATTTGGTGTATACGTAGTTTGCCAAACTCTCATTTTTTCTGCCATAAATGCAATAGTATTGTAGTGCTGCGTATGCCGGAGCGTTTCAGCGAGTTGGATAGCTCGCGGGCTGCACACCATTATTGCCATACCGGCGGGCATTCCAAAGCACTTCTGTACAGAGGCAAACCAAATATCGGCAGCATGCCAATCGAGTTCGACTCCTCCCATCGAGGAAGTAGCATCTATACATAAAAGAGTTTCGGGGAATCGCTGTCTAATTTTGCGAATTAAGCGGCTTTTTACCTGCGTTCCATTCGAGGTTTCATTATGAGTAAGGCAAAGTACTTCTGGGGTAAGGGGCAATTGCGTTAACCGGTTTATGCTCAACATCTTCTGAGGAGAAAACGCAAACCCTGCTACATTGGGCGCCAACTTGCCTCGGTATTGGTACCACTTTTCACCAAAAGCACCATTATACACATGTACGCTAAATAACGATAGATATGACTGCCCAATAATTTCCCAGCACTCTGTAGCCGATGAAGTAAAAAAAACGCTATAGTTTTTAGGTATATTTAATTTGTCTTTTAATTGAGTGATAGTATGCCTGCTCATGGTAATAAATGCCTCACTTCGGTGATTTTGGCTTAAAATTCCACTTTCGACAGCTTCTGCCATGTATTTTTTTATGTTGACATCTAACTGGGAAGGCCCCGGATAAAAACTTACCATAAACGCTGAAAATAAATTGTAATTCTAATACTATATAAAAAGATTTTTGCCGATAAATGATTGGCTTGTCCTTAAACAGATTTTAAAAACAAAGGCAAGTATGTGGCATATTCAATCGGCCACTCAATTTACAACTTGGCAATAGAAAATATGCTAAATTGTTTGTGTCGATTGCAAAAAACAACCACTAAATACCTGATTTACAAAACACTGTGTTATTCAACTAAAAATCGCAACCCCACTTACGGTACACACGAAAAATGTACCTTTACGCTCGTAAGGTTCTCAATTATGTATCTGACACTCCAACGTTATTATTCAACGATGCGCATACGCCTTTTTTGGGTAGTAAGCCTCTACTTTTTAGTATGTGCCTGCAATCCTGCCCGCAACTTCACACGCGATCAAACCCTATATACCAAGGCAGAACTTATTAAACAAGCGCCTGATTCTTTAGAACTCTCCGCTGAGCTAAAAGAGCAAATTTTTGGTGCGATAAAACCCAAACCAAATGCTTCTTTATTAGGATGGTATTATCGTTTAGGGATTCATAACCTCGCTCCTAAAGATAAAGGTGAGCGAGAGAAGCAATCTGGTTTTCGGTATTGGCTTAAATACAAAGTGGGCGAACCGCCGCTATTAATCGAAAATTTAAGCACCCAACGTACTGCTAAGCTTATTGAAAATAAATTTTACAATGCCGGATATTTTGATGTTGAAGTAAAAGCCAATATTGATCGTGATGAAAAAAAGAAGCATGGTACGGTATATTACCAAGCTTCGTACGGGGTGCCCTACCGCATCAAAAACCGCTTTTTTCCTACAGAAGACACAACATCTGTATTAGTAAAAAAAATACGAGCTACCGAAGCAACTACCTTGCTGACTTTGGGGAGTATTTACCGTTTAGAAACCTTAAAGCAAGAACGCGAGCGCATTTCCAGTGCACTTAAAAACGAGGGTTTTTTTTATTTCAGTCCTGAGTACTTGCTATTTCAAGTCGATACGACCATCCAAGGCCGTTCCTTCAATATCTACATGAAATTGAAAAAAGGAACTCCTCCAAAGGCTTATAGGCAATACAAACTTCGCGAAATTTATGTGTTTCCTGAGTACGATGACATGGCTACAAAGCAAATGGGCGATACTACCACTACACGTGCTGGTTATCAGTACATTAGCAACGAGCACCTGTTCAGACCCGAAACCATTGCCAGGCATATTTTTTTGAAGAAAGGGAAACTCTATAATTTTAACGACCATCAGCTTACTTTACAAAAACTCACCTCGCTCGATGTTTTCAAGTTTGTAAATGTGCGCTTTTTGGAAACCGATGATGGGCAGCTCGATGCATACATTTATCTCACCCCTCTGAAAAAGAAATTTATCCGGCTCGAAGCAAATGCTGTTTCCAAATCGAACGGGTTTGCAGGTCCCGGGCTGAAAGCCAGCTTTAGCAACCGTAATGCACTCCACGGTGCCGAAAAGCTTTCTTTTGACCTAAACTCAAGCTTCGAGACACAAGTCAGCAGGCAACAATCTGGGATTAACTCATTTCAGTTAGGCTCTGCCCTATCCCTGCGAGTGTTTCGGTTTATTTCGCCGTTCAAAGGGATACGCCAATTAAGCCGTTTTGTGCCCACCACTCAAATTCGGTTGGGGTACGATTTACTCAACCGCGTGGAGTTCTTCCGTACCTCATCGGTAAATGTACTCTTTGGCTACAAATGGCGCGAAACGAAAACTCGCTCGCATGAACTCAACCCTATCAGTATTAATTATGTATCGCTCGGACAAACCTCTGAAGAATTTGATAATATTTTAGCTAATAATCAGGTTTTGGCGCGCAGTTTCGAAAATCAATTCATTTTAGGAACAAGCTATACCTTCACTTACAATAATCAACTAAAAGAAAGAAAGAAAAATTACGTGTATTTCAGCGGTAATATCGATTTATCGGGGAACGTGATGCATGCTGTCCAATCGCTTTTTCGCGATCGCCAATCGTCTGACGAAGACCCATTCCTTATATTCAATCGGCCTTATAGCCAGTATTTCCGCGTACTCTTAGAAACTCGTTTTTACGAAGACTTTGGCAATCGTATTCAGTTAGCCCTCCGGGGTATTACCGGGCTTGGCATTCCGTTAGGGAACTCATCGACCCTGCCCTACATTAAACAATTTTATATAGGAGGCACTAACAGTATTCGAGCATTTCCGGCGCGTTCGGTAGGGCCAGGCGCTTACAATACGCCCGACTCACTCGCCAATGCGCTGTTTCTCGACCAAGTAGGCGATATAAAAATTGAAGCCAACGCAGAGTTTCGGTTCGATATCAACAGTTTTCTTAAGTGGGCAGTTTTTGCCGATATGGGCAATATATGGCTCACCAATAACGACCCCGACCGCCCCGAAGGCAATTTTGAACTGCGCGATTTCTATCGCGAATTCGCTATGGGGTTAGGGACAGGCATGCGTATCGATGCATCGTACATAATTGTTCGGTTCGATTTGGGTATTCCTGTCAGGCAGCCAAGCAACCCGGCAGGCGAACGTTGGGTATTCCGAAATTTCAACTTTGCGAGTTCCGAGTGGCGCAATAATAACCTAGTACTCAACATAGCGATTGGCTACCCATTCTGAGGATATTTTTTGTGAGGGCATTCCAGAATTTCTTCTAAATTCGCAAGCTTTTTTCAAAACATACATGCCTATCATAGCTGAAGAGAGGTGGGTCAACTGGGTTGACGCTCTTTCAGATAACTCCTATGTTATCGTAGATGATTTCCTTCCTGAAGAACTGTTTCGCCTAGTGCGCTCGTATTTCTTACATCATTTAACATCGGATGACTTTAATACTGCGGGTATTGGCGATATAAAACACCGAGCGGTGAACCGTTCCATTCGTGGTGATGCCATTTTTTGGGTTGATAAACAGCAAGACCAAGAAATAGCACCTGTGTTTACCCTTGTTGAAGAAATGATAGCCATTTTTAATAGATTATGCTTTTTGAGCCTTTCGGGCTATGAATTTCATTTAGCTTATTATCCGAAAGGTGCCTTTTACCGCAAGCATCTCGACCAGTTTAAAGATAGAAACAACCGGCTTATTTCTGTAATTGTGTATTTAAATGATAGCTGGCAGCAAGGCGATGGGGGCGAGCTTGTCCTCTACCACGAAGACGACTCCCAGACTCTTGTAGCACCCTTGCGCAATCGGTGTGTGATGTTTCGTAGCGATGTAGTACCCCACGAAGTTCTTCCTACACATATAGGCCGGTATAGTTTAACAGGATGGCTGCTTTACCAGCCGCCTTCTTTAGGGTATATTCTAGGATAAAAAAAGAACGGATGCCCATCGGTTCCGTTCTCTATCTCTTTTCATTGGCTACAGAAGGCACAGATTTATCACTACCTGCCTTTCTGGTGGATACCAACAAATATCTATTTTTTGCAACACTTCCCTTTATTTTTTGCTCCGCTGTTTGAAAGACCACGTGAAGGCAAACCGAGCGACCAATGTACCGTCGTCAAGGCGACCTTCCGTAACGAGTTTTGCGGTAGTGGCCTCTCCGGTTTCCACACAACGGCGCACTGCCTCCAATGCTTTTTCGCCTTCAGCGCAGGTAAACGTGGTTTTTCCGGTAGCTTTTTTCGGAAACTCCGCTTCAAGGTTCACGATAATCATGGCGACCGAAGGGCTATACCCCTGTACTGCCATCATTGCCAATGCAGCCGTGGTAAGCTCGGCAGTCATGCTTTGTACCGCAAAATAGATAGAGCGAAAAGGGTTCTGGTTGAGCCATCGGTAGAGCACTGCTGCAGCGCATTCCGTATCAGTCAGCTTCACGATTCGCGTTCCAGAAAAGTACAGCATAGGTACTTTGGTAAGGGAAAATGCCCGAAACTTACCTCGGTGTAACATATTAGAAGCATATGCTTGGCGTGCCTTGCTCAAGTGAGCTTCTTCGGTATGAGTTTTCTCTGATGTTGTCATGGTATTATATTGTTTTATAGAAAGATAAAAAAAGCGAAGGTTTTTTCGTAGTGAGTTCCCTTCGCTTTGTATTTATTTATTTAGAAAAACACATTGGCTTAGTACAATGCAGGATATTCTTGAGGATTTACCTCGTGCATTAGCTCGTATACTGCATCGAACACCGTTTCGATGTTTGGTTTTGAGAAGTAATCACCATCTGAAGCATACGCAGGCCGGTGGTCTTTCGCCGAAATTGCTACGGGTTTGCTATCGAGCCAGCGATAGGCGTTTTGTTCATCCACTACTTTTTGCATCATATAGGCACTCGCCCCTCCCGAAACATCTTCATCTGCAAAAATTACGCGGTTGGTTTTTTGGATTGATTCAACAATGATGTGGTTAATATCAAACGGTAGGAGCGTTTGCACATCGATTACCTCTACACTAATACCAACTTCTTGCAACTGAGCGGCAGCATCCATAACTATACGGCACATAGAGCCATATGTAACCACCGTAACGTCTTTTCCTTCACGGATTACCTCAGGTACTCCTAGAGGTTCGGTATATTCTCCAATATTTTCAGGGAGTTTTTCTTTCAAACGATATCCATTTAAACACTCAATAATAAGCGCAGTATCATCTGACTGTAGCATGGTGTTATAGAACCCTGCGGCTTTCGTCATGTTGCGAGGGACTAAAATGTACATACCTCGTAAGCTATGCAACAAACTTCCGATGGGGGAACCGGAGTGCCAAATACCTTCGAGGCGGTGTCCGCGCGTTCGCACAATCACAGGGGCACGTTGCCCCCCTTTTGTGCGGTACTGAAAGCATGCGAGGTCGTCTGTTAGGGTAAATAACGCATAGAAGATATAATCGAGGTATTGAATTTCAACGATAGGGCGTAACCCTCGGAGTGCGGCACCAACGCCCTGCCCTACAATAGTAGCTTCTCGGATGCCGGTATCGGTAACGCGCAACTCGCCATATTTTTGCTGTAATCCTGCAAACCCTTGGTTTACATCGCCAATTTTACCTACATCTTCGCCAATAGCAAATACGCGTGGGTCACGTGCTAGCATGGCATCAAAGCAAGCGTTCATAACTTCGCGACCATCTATTACCGGGGGGTTATCGGCATAGGTTGCAGGGACGGCCTCTACGTTGAGTGCCGATTGCGGCGACTCGCTGTACAGATGCGAATTATACCGATCTGCATTCTCTTCGCTCACTCTTTTTAGCCAATTTCGCAAAGGAATAGCAATTTGAGGCGTTTCAAAACGAAGTTCGCGTAGTGCTTTCTTTACAGCTCGCATGGCATCAGAGCGTATCGGGTTCAGTGTTTTTTCTAACTCTTTCCGGATTTGCTGTAGCCGAACTTTATTTTGCGATTGCTGCTCTGCTTTGGCGATTAAGCGTAATGCTTCGTCGTAATCTTCTTTCATAGAGTTTACAAACGCATTCCATGCATTTTTACGAGCTTCTTTGGCGCGTTTCTCAGCTTCTTTTTCAATTTTGGTAAGCTCTTCTGCTGTGGCAAAACCTTCGGCAATGAGCCACTCGCGAAATTTTACATTGCAATCGTGAGCTCGTTCCCAAGCTAAACGTTCTTCAGATTTATATCGCTCGTGAGAGCCTGAGGTAGAGTGCCCCTGCGGCTGAGTAATTTCGGTTACGTGAATTAGCACAGGCACATGTTCTTTACGGCAAATTTCTGCGGCACGCATGTAAGTATCGATCAAGGCGGGGAAATCCCAGCCACGCACTTTGAATATTTCAAAGCCACTATTTTCCCCTTCTTTACGCTGAAACCCTTCTAAAATATCAGAGATACTTTCTTTTGTGATTTGATATTTATTAGGAACCGAGATTCCGTAGTCATCATCCCAAACAGAAATAAGTGCAGGAACTTGCAGCACGCCCACCGCATTTAGCGTTTCAAAGAAGGGTCCTTCTGCGCAAGAAGCATTGCCAATAGTGCCAAATGCCACTTCGTTACCTTTCTTAGAGAATTGCGTAAACGAAGCCAATTCAGGATTTTGCCGATAGAGTTTGGAAGCATACGCTAACCCGGTGAGGCGAGGCATTTGCCCTGCCGTCGGAGAAATATCGGCGGCTGAGTTGTATTGCTCGGTGAGGTTCTTCCAAGAGCCATCGGCATGGTGACTGCGCGTAGCAAAATGTCCGTTCATAGAGCGACCTGCGGTAGCGGGTTCATGTTCTAAATCGGTATGTGCATACAATTGAGCGAAAAAAGCTTCAAGTGTGAGTTCACCCAACGAAAGCATAAAAGTTTGGTCGCGGTAGTATCCCGAACGGAAATCGCCGGGTTGGAAAGCTTTAGCCATGGCAATTTGTGGCAGTTCTTTCCCGTCGCCAAAAATGCCGAATTTCGCCTTGCCCATAAACACCTCTTTTCGCCCGAGTAAGCTCGCGTATCGGCTTTCCCAAACGGTTCGGTAGTCGTTAAGAAGTGTTTCTTTTGTCAAGTTGATTTCAGTTGTTTTTTCTAAGTATTCCACGTTGTTATAATTTATTGGTAAGGTATCGCGATGCAGCCTCAAAAATGATAGCAACCCACAAATTTAATAAATTTTGATGACCATCCCTGTGGTGAGTTCAAGTCTCAAAATTCTGTACATTTTAAATGATAAGTTGTTATTGAGTTTCGAAATAGAAACTATGCACTTAAAAAAGCGTTCGTTACATTTGTTTGACAACCCTCAGAAACCTTGTTTTAATGATGAAAAGATTAATCGCAATTTTTGCATATTTTACGGTATTTGCTAGCTGTAGTGTTGCATATGCTCAGGCACCTCTCGTCTTTAAAGTTATGGAACAAGAATTACCTACGATAGAAGAAGGAAAGTTAGCGGATGCCACCTTTTCATTTACCAACCAAAGCGATACTACCCTTGTGCTTACTAATGTGGTGAGTTCTTGTGGCTGTACGGTTGCAGCCTGGTCCAAAGAAGCCATCGCGCCCCAGCAAAATGGAGAAATTAAAGTATCGTACAACTCGAATAACCGCCCGGGTTATTATGTACGAACCATAAAGGTGCAACATAGTGCAAGTAAAGACCCCATCTTACTAAAAATTAAAGGGTATGTAAAGCCAAAAACACAATAATCTAGAGGCGTTTTTACCTAGTATTCATTGCCTTATGCCTGACTCCTCCCATCTTCATACTCCTTCAGATACTATCGGTGCGTTACTGACAAACCTCTCTATTTTTGGGCAAGAAAGTGATACGCACTCGGAAGTACCCGCATTTTATATTACTCAAGCTGAAGATGCCCAACGGCTCGCTAACGAAAAACTAAGCAATACTACCCAACTAGCAGTCGATTTAGAATTTGATGATAACCGCTACGCCTATGGGCGAACCCTTAGCCTTATTCAGTTGTACGATGGCAATGCGGTTTATCTGGTCGACACAGTGCAGACCGATTTACCTTCCGATATTTTTCGGGTATTTGAAAACCCAAGTGTCCGGAAAATATTCCATAGTTGCGCGTCAGATCTTACTATTTTACAAGATACCGCCCAATGCCATCCTAAAAATATTGAAGATACTTCGCTGATGTATGCCTTCTTACTCGAAACAAAAGATAACATTAGCTTATCGCGATTATTAGAAATTAAGGCAGACATTCGACTAAAAAAAGGAGCGCAAGCCTCTAACTGGCTCAAACGTCCACTGACCGAAAGTCAGCTAACCTATGCTGCCTACGACGTGGTTTATCTACCCCACTTATATGTTTTGCTCACCAAAGAGCTCGAACAAAAAGGGCACATGGCTTGGTACCAAGAGGAACGCGCTTTACTTGATAACTTTACAATTGAAAACAAAAATCCCGCGTTGCGCCTTGCTCGAAAGCACAAACTAGGAGGTTTCAGAACCATGCTGCTACAAACCTACTGGGAAATTATCGACCAATTAGCGGCACAGCTCAATAAACCGCACTACCGAGTGATTGACTCAAAAAAACTCGTTGAACTAGCCGAGTACCCTCCACGCAATAAAGCTGATATACAAAAACTTAGCGCCCACCCGCGCCTCAAACGCGAGCCATTCCTCTCTGAACTGTTGCATGCGAAAGAAAAAGCTGAAACCCTGTACAGAGCAAACCAAGAAACCAATGCACTACAAAAAAGCTTGCCCAACGCTATGAAATGGGGCTCCTATAAAAAAAATCAGCAACTTCTCATAGAACGTAGCGAGCTATTTGATTATATACGTGAACGCCTTAGCATACTAAAAGGCGAAGCACTACAAGCATTAGTACTACCGGCGCGTGCTAAACAAGAGCTTGTTTGGGAAGGAATTGATAGCCTATCTACTTGGAAGGTCGAAGTGCTCAACCAATTAGCACAAGAAGATAATATTGATATTGAACCACTTCGCTTCCATATCACGCAAAAGCCTTCCGAATAAGCCTGACATTTCAGGTTTTAAAATGCATGAAAGGAAATGTTCGTTAGCCCCTCTTCCTTATATTTAAGCCTCTATTTTTTCACCTATATCATTCAATCGAATATGGAACAAACTACTTCGCAACCCTCTTTCTCGTTTCCCGCAGGAATATCAGGATTTTGGGGTAAAAAAGATGCTCCTCCGCCCACCTTTGCCCCCACTCTGTTTGAAGAACGCTGCCAACAAACCAGAGCACTCGACTTCGAGCTTGCCAGCATCGCTTTTGCCAACGAAAAAAAGCAGACTTACCACGTAGCACTACTACAAAAAAGTAACGAACAGCTGTTAGTCTTTTGCAATAAATATTACCCTATTGTCGCCTTTGCCATACCGGAGTCGTCCTTAGCGCCCGAGCATCTTCCTCGCATAGAACCACCACATACCTACGCAGAACACGAGGCACTTGCCCAACTGTTTAATCAAGAACCTTTCCAAGTGATTCCCACACCTATTCTGCGCTTAGAGGTAGATGCTGATAACCCTGAAACCACTGCGGTAGTCCACCAATTGTACGATGCTGAGTTCGCCGAATTTGCCTTTTGGGAACCTCGTTCTATGGGCGATGTAGTTTTCAACCGTTGGGGGTAACTTTTTAACGGATTACCATACCGTGCCGTTTTTCAAAAGAAATAACGGCTTCGGTCAGTTTATGGTAGAGGGCATCTTGAAAATTCATCAATACTTCAAAATCGTTCTGCACCATCGTAGGCAACGCAATATATTTACGAAACCGAGGTTTGTATAACTCAACAATCCAAGGCTTATTGCTACTTCGTAGTGCCGTAGGAAATACAAGTTTATTGCCCTTTTCTGCAAAAAAAGAGGGGAAGGGCTGGGTTTGTATACAATTATGGCAAATTGTTTCTAATTCTTTCAAAGGCTTTTGCCCAAATAACTTTCGGTAGCCGCTCACATTGTATTCTTTCCGAAAAACTGAAAAGTTGATATGATGACGAAGTATTTTCCCTTGTAAAGTGCGCTTAGTCGCTGCATCGGGTTGGGTAATCATAAAGGTAATGCGCGATAGATGGTCAAGAGCAGTTCCCATATGCATATAACTTTCCAGGCTGGCTTGTACAGCTAAAAACCGATTTGCTGATGCCTGTTGCTGAAGCGTAATTAATCGCTGCTTGGCGTTTCCAAAGGCAATCAAGATCGCTTTATGAAGCATTCCTATTTCAAGAAAAGTTTGTTGCACTTCAGGAGAAATCCCTTTCTTACTAAATAGTACAGCAGAACTATCCGCATCGTGAATGCGGTATAGAAACCGTACCCATGCCTCTACAGGTAGCGATAAGATATCGCGTACATAGGTTGAAAAGGCATCGAGTGAAATGCTTCGGTAATTAAAATCAGAGGGAATTTCTCGGTATATCATGTTGCTTCTAAAAAACGTAATACACTATTATAATAAGAAAAATAGCACTCGTTTTACTAATTTCAATGGCAATTATGTAACTCGCTTTTAGTATGGCGCATTTCAAGCTAGGAAACGTTGTTGTTACACCGCAAGCAGCGAAAAAAATGAAAGAGTTTGCACTTAGCACAGAATACGTGTTAAAAAAACATCAGCTACAAAACTTTGAACCTATGCCCGAGTATGCGCTTTTACAAGAAGATCAAATGTATTTGGCTGATATGGAAAAAAACACTCAGATAATTGCCAAACAACATGGAAGGGTGTTCTCTTATTTCCGCCATGGCGAAACGATGTTTTATATTTTCACCAGTTTGCGGTTAGGGCGTGCTGAAAGCACCTTACTATGCTTAGCCGAAGAGTAAAAAAATACAGAGAGCCTTTCATCATACAACTCGTATTACAAGGCGTTAGGTCAAATCAATCGTTAAAACCTCCGGCAAGCCAATTCTGTCAGTCTCTAAATCTTTTTAAACTTTGGGATATCTAATAGGGGTTAGCATAACGGCATACTCGTCTGTTCCCAAAAAAAGAGCAGGGTTCTACATTTTAGCATTTCTATAGTAGAATAAACGGCAGGTTACTAGTAAAAAATCTGGCTCTATCTCAATAAAGTGAAATTTTTTCTTGGAATTAGGCAAAGTAAGAATTAGTTGTTTTTTGATACTTTTTAAAGGATAAATTAGGTTATTCAAAGAAAAACGCCATAAAATTGACACAAATAGCCATGTATGTTTTTTTAATTTTTGTTCATTTTTAGCACAATTCTGGTAGAATAAAACTCGAAGCATAACTTCAAATATTGATTTCCGTAGTATTAAGAGCCATGTTGCTCAAACTAAACTGTTGATATTTCAGTATAGTTAACATACATTTACTACTGTGAATCGTTTTAAACCAAGTGAGTCATGAGAAATAGCATTGCTAACACAAGTCCGATCCGCAAGAAGGTGATTTTGAAGATCTACCGTGAGCGCAGCAATGTATCTGAAGCTTACCTCAAAAACTTAATGCCTGCCGGTTCTAGTAAAGGTGGGAGCAAGTAATCTGGTTTTTGCATGATTTCAATTCCTACGTAACCTATCATCACTCTACTACAAAATCACTTTTGTGTTGGAAATCGCTGTTCTTATGTTGCTAAGAACAGCGATTTTTTTTATCTGAACGCCAATTCTGTAAAAAAGAAACAATCTTCAGTGAGTTCTCTGTAATATTGCGCTAGTTTCAAGAATCATCTCTTTAATCAGTAATAATTAACTATGTACAGAACGCATACTTGTGGCGAACTTCGGATAGCTCATGTAGGGCAACAAGTTACCCTGAGCGGATGGGTGCAGCGTACTCGCGATAAAGGCAAAGTACTATGGATTGACCTCCGCGACCGATATGGCATTACTCAACTTGTTTTTGAAGAGGGCATCACCTCCCCCAAAATTTTAGAAGAAAGCAAAAAACTCGGGAGGGAGTTTGTACTACAGGTAGAAGGCGAGGTAATGGAACGCTATTCTAAAAACGATAAAATACCCACAGGCGACATTGAAATTCAGGTAAACCAACTTACCGTTCTGAACCGCTCTAAAACACCTCCTTTCCTTATAGAAGATGAAACCGATGGGGGCGAAGATCTACGCATGAAATACCGCTACCTCGATTTGCGCCGTAATCCGGTGCGCAACAGTCTTTTACTGCGCCATCAATTAGCAAAACACACCCGCAGTTACCTCGATGGGCAACAATTTATCGAAGTGGAAACTCCTGTGCTCATCAAATCGACTCCGGAAGGTGCCCGCGATTTCTTAGTGCCTTCGCGCATGAACCCCGGAGAGTTTTATGCGCTCCCCCAATCGCCACAAACCTTTAAGCAAATTCTGATGGTTTCGGGCTTTGACCGCTACTACCAACTGGTAAAATGTTTCCGCGACGAAGACCTCAGAGCCGACCGGCAGCCCGAGTTTACGCAAATCGACTGCGAGATGTCATTCGTTACTCAAGAAGATATCTTGCAAACCTTTGAAGGGTTGGTCAAATACTTATTCCAAGAAGTAAAAGGGCTGAGTATGGAGGAATTTCCTCGTATGGAATATGTCGATGCAATGCGCCTTTATGGAAACGATAAGCCAGATATTCGGTTCGGAATGGAATTTAACGACCTCACCCCACTCGCACAAGGTAAAGACTTTAAAGTGTTTGATGATGCGGAAATCGTATTAGGAATTTGTGCACAAGGATGTGCCGAATATACCCGAAAACAACTCGATGCGCTTACCAACTGGGTAAAACGCCCCCAAATTGGTGCTAAAGGGTTGGTATATGTAAAATGTAATGAAGATGGCTCTTTTAAATCGTCAGTGGATAAATTCTACAACGAAGAAGACTTAAAAGAGTGGGCTGCCACCTGTAAAGCAAAACCCGGAGACTTACTGCTCATTCTTTCAGGGGAATTAAAACCTACGCGAAAGGCAATGAGCGAACTGCGTTTGCATATGGGAGAAACGCTAGGGTTACGAGATCGTAATACGTTTAAGCCACTTTGGGTGCTCAATTTCCCGCTGCTCGAATACGACGATGAAACACAACGCTGGCATGCTATGCACCACCCGTTTACCTCTCCTATTGCCCAGGATCTACCCAAACTAGCCGATACACCCGGCGACGTACGCGCCAATGCATACGATTTGGTAATCAATGGCGTTGAAATCGGCGGAGGCTCCATCCGTATTCATGATAGAGGGGTACAAGAAAAAATGTTCGATGCCCTCGGCTTTACCCCTGAAGAAGCAAAAGCTCAGTTTGGATTCTTGCTAGATGCTTTTGAATATGGAGCGCCTCCTCATGGCGGAATTGCTTTCGGTTTCGACCGCCTCTGCGCTTTAATGGGTGGATCTGATTCCATCCGCGATTATATCGCCTTCCCTAAAAATACTTCAGGAAGAGATGTTATGATTGATTCGCCTTCGCCTGCTAACGACGAACAGCTGAAAGAATTACATATTTCTTCTCGTGCCGAATAGCCTTACCAAAAGGCTATAAACAACCCTAAGAGCCGTTACTGAATTACTATACAGTAGCGGCTTTTTCGTAAAGCCCACATTCTTTTTGGAGTAAACTCGAAAACTCTACTAATTTTGCAATCCTATGATACGTAAAGCATTCATTTTTATAGTATTGGTCGCACTTTCTTCGTGTAGCCGGCTTGTTTCCATTCAACGTAACCCTGACCCCGAAGCTCGCTACAATGCGGCACTTGATTATTACGATGAAGAAGACTATTACCGTGCTGGGCTTCTGTTCGAAGAACTCATCCCCAATCTAATCGGTAGTGCCAAAGCTGAACAAGTGCAGTTTTATTATGCTTATTGCCAATTCTACCAACAACAGTACTTGCTGAGTGCACATTACTTCAAATCGTTTTTCGATACCTACCGAAGAAGCGAACGCGCCGAAGAAGCCTTATACATGCACGCGTATTCGCAATATTTAGGCACTCCGCAGTACAACCTAGACCAATCGGGTACGCAAGCGGCAATCAGCGCTTTGCAAGACGTCATCAATTTGTATCCTGATGGGGAATTTGCCGAAAAAGCATTTAACCATATACAAAAATTAAGAGCGCGTTTGGAAAGAAAAGGATACGAAATTGCTGTAAATTATTTACGGCTCCGCCGATACAAAGCTGCCGTAGTAGCCCTCGATAACTTTGGCAAAGATTTTCCCGACTCTAAAATGCGAGAAGATGCTGCATTAAAAAAAATAGAAGCAGAATACGAATTGGCAAAAATTAGCATCCAATCGTTGAAAGCAGAGCGTTTTCAAATTGTCATCGACGATTACTTACAATTTATCGAACGGTACGAAAACTCTCCCCTTCTTGAGAAGGCAGAACAAATCTATGTAAACGCCCAACGCGAACTACAAACACTGTAAAGTGTGTTTTTTTCTATTGATTTCAATTATCTTTAAATACATCAAATTATGAATCAGATTAGTGCATCCCTTGTTACAAGAGACCTCCCCGAGCTTACCCAAGGCACTGATAATGTGTATGCTTCGGTGGTGATTATCTCAAAACGCTCGCGCCAAGTAGCCTCTAGAGTAAAAGAAGAATTAAGCACCAAATTGGCCACGTTTGAGTCTACGGTTGATAACCTCGAAGAAGTTTTTGAAAACCGTGAGCAAATCGACATTTCAAAGCACTACGAAAAAATGCCTAAGCCTACTACGTTGGCTACCGAAGAGTTTTTGAATAGCGAAATTCATTTCACTCGCCCGGAAGAAGACGAAGACGCCTACCTAGATTTTTAAGTAACGTTTGCCACACACAGGTAATCTTGTATATGACGTTACAAGGGAAAAAAATTTTAGTAGGCATTACCGGTAGTATTGCTGCCTATAAAGTAGCCACCCTTATTCGGCTTTTAATGAAAGAGGGCGCTGAGGTGCAAGTAATAGCAACACCTTCGGCGCTTTCTTTTATCCCCGCGCTTACCCTGGCTACCCTATCTAAAAAGCCTGTTTTGAGCCAATTGGTTAGTAATGAAGATACCGGCATCTGGAATAACCATGTAGCATTAGGATTGTGGGCAGATTGCATGCTCATTGCCCCATTGAGTGCAAAATCGTTAGCGGCAATGGCACACGGATATGCCGATAATCTCCTGCTCACTACGTACCTTTCGGCACGTTGCCCGGTAATCGTAGCGCCTGCTATGGATTTAGACATGTACCAACACCCTACTACACAGCAAAATTTGCAGCGCCTAATCTCATTTGGGCATACCGTGATTGAGGCAAGAGAAGGAGAACTTGCAAGTGGCTTAGAAGGCAAAGGCAGGATGGCTGAACCAGAGGAACTCCTTACCGCACTAAAAGTCCATTTTGAAACCACTGACACCCCTAAATCGCTTGATTTTTCAGGCAAAAACGTTCTGGTGACAGCAGGCCCTACCCACGAATTTATCGACCCGGTACGCTACATCAGCAACGGCTCTAGCGGAAAAATGGGGTTTGCCCTAGCCAAGCAATTAGCTCAACAAGGTGCTAAGGTTACGCTTATCAGCGGCCCGGTAGCCCTGGAAATTTCTCATCCTAACTTGACGATAGTACGTGTGCAAACCGCTAAGGAAATGTATGAGGCTACCTCACATGCCTATCCCAAGGTAGAAGTCGCCATTTTTGCCGCTGCTGTTTCCGATTACACACCACAAACACCTGCACCGCAAAAAATTAAGAAACAGACGGATACCTTATCGATTACCCTCATAAAAAATCCCGATATTGCCTTTGAAATGGGGAAACGAAAAAAGCCCTCTCAGCTCAATGTGGGCTTTGCACTAGAAACCCACGATGCCATCGCCCATGCTCAGCAAAAAATGCAGAAAAAAAATTTTGACATGGTGGTGTTAAATACCCTCCAAGATGAAGGAGCAGGCTTTGGACATTCGACCAATAAAATAACCATCTTACGAGGTACAGAACAGTTTCCTTATCCGTTAAAACCGAAGGAAGAGGTTGCCAAAGATATTCTCTTTCATATCCATGAGATGATGCGCAGCTCTCAATGATCTAATTGTAGCAGACAGTATTCATCCAACTCTTGCTTCTCAAAAAAACTTAGTGCTATGAAAAAACTATTGTATATCAGCTTATTCTTACTGCATTCTACTATTTGGGAACTATCTGCCCAAGAACTAAACTGCAATGTGATTATCAACTCAGAAAGGGTGCAAACACAAGAGCGGCAAATTTTTGAAAGTATGCAAACGGCTATCGAGAACTTTATGAACAATACGCGATGGACCGACCAAGAATTTGAAGAACACGAGCGCATCCAATGTAACTTGCTAATTAATCTAAGGTCCGAATCGACGATTACTCAATTTGCAGCCGATACACAAATTCAGTCGGTACGGCCCGTGTATGGCACCGATTATGAAACGCCTATTTTCAATTTTAATGATAGCAAATGGATTTTCCCATACAATGCCTCTGACCCCCTCATTTTCCAAGAAAATGCCTTTACTACTCCGCTTACATCGCTATTGGCGTACTATGCCTACATCATTATTGCTCTCGATTACGATTCTTTTTCGCCTAAAGGAGGGAATCCATATTTAGAGCGCGCGCTCAATATCCTCAATAATACGCAAGACCAAGGAGGGCCCGGATGGAATGCATTCGGCGATACTCGCGATCGCTATTGGATTATCGAAAACCTAAATAGCCCCCAGTTTGAGCCGTTTCGCCAAGCATTTTATCGCTATCATTTAGACGCTCTCGATGTGTTTGAAAAAGACCCTGAGCAGGCAAGAACTATCATTTTAGAAGTACTCGAAGAAATTGCCAAAGTAAACGAAGCCAAGCCTCTATCGGTAATGATTAATAATTTTTTTGATGCCAAAGGGGAAGAGCTTCGTAATATTTTTTCAAGAGGTGATATGGCTCTTCGTACGGAAGCAGTAGAGATTATGACAGAACTTGACCCCATCCAAAGCAGTGAATATCGAAAAATACTAAAGCAGTAACCCAGCTCACCTATTCTAATAAATACAGCCATTTTAGCTCTCCTTTCTGTTAAAAAACACAATAGAATTACAAGGGTAGCGTATGTATAGATGAATTATTGATGGGAGCAGTTTCTCTCTCTCTTTTTCATTAAAATATGATACGAATCCTATTTCTTTCCCTTGCCAGTTTTGTAAGCGGCATTACATATAGCGCAGCGCAACAAAAAAACCCATTGTTAGCGCCGGTGCATAACTTCCATGTAAAATATCAAGAATCGCAGGCGATAGCATCGCTCGGAATTCCTATGGACGATTCGGAAATACAGCAAATGGAAGGGGCTAAAACGTTTATGCAATGTAGTTTTTTAGAGATGTCGTCGCGGCCGCATCCAAGCCCCTCACAAATTTTTGAAACCTACCGCAATATGGTAAACCGATACGGTGGCAAAATGCTCTATCGGGCTGA
>CAYMYI010000080.1:0-19146 GCA_964394585.1 uncultured Roseobacteraceae bacterium | reverse complement strand
GGGGAGGCTCTGTTACCTCTTCTGCTCGAATGATTTTACCTTCAAACTCTATATCAATTCCTTCTTTTAACTGATTATAAAAAGAAAAAGGAAGAGTTTCGGGAAGGCGTTCGGGAAACAGCTTGCGCAACGACTGCTTCTCTTTCACCAAAAAGCCACGGCAAAATACGCGATGCTCTAATGGGAGGCTGTGTACTTCAACGTGGTTATTCTCGAATAATAGTGCCGAGTCGGCTTCAGGATGTGGGTGGAAATGAATAGGGTATGGGAACTCACTGCCTCCTGAAATACGCTTGTTGGCTTCCAGGAATTCTTCTAGTGGTGCAGGCGCGTAAATATGAAGCGGTGCCGTTCTGTTTTGTAGGCTAAATGATGCTAATAAACCGGGCAGCCCTAAATAATGGTCGGCGTGCAAATGCGTGATGAATATATGAGAAATTTTTTGCGCTTTCAGCCTGAATTTATTGAGTTGATATTGCGTACCCTCAGCACAATCGAGCAATAAAAAGGTGTTGCCAACTTGCACAAATTGAGCGGTGAGATGCCGGTTACGAGTGGGGAGTGCGGCACTAATCCCTAAAATGGTAACTTCAAACGCCAAAATAAATTGATAGAAATGAGAAATACATCCTGCTGCTAAAGCATTGGTATGCAGGATGTAGTGAGTAAAACTTATCCTTCGTTTTCTTCTTTGCCTAAATCTTTTTCGATTTCACTTAAAAAAACAGCGTCTACGGCTTCTTCTACTGTGGGTAAAATTTCGAGGACGCTTTCGAGCTTAGAAATCTTGATGAGTTTCATGACGTGTTCGCCTAACCCCGCCATAATGAATTGCCCTTCTACCTCTTTGGCTAAGCGGTTGGCAACAAGAATAGCGCTCAGCCCTGAAGAGTCTACATATTTCACATGTTGTAAATCTAAAATCAGGTTTACCGTACCTGCTTGAAAAAGTGTAACAAGCTCTGACTTAAGGCGCGGGGCTTTCAGGGAATCGAGCTTTTCTTCTTCGAGCGAGATGAGCGTATACTTTTCTTCCTTGCTAATAGAATATTTCATTTCTGCAATATTTAATAGTGATTCTGTAAAGTAAGATACTAAAAACAATCGGATACTTGGTTTCTAAGGTATTACGAAACCGAACCATGTTGCAAAGATAGCATAGTTTACCTTGCCTATTTTCCAATGCTTTACAACAACTGTGAAAATCCTTCAAAAATTGCTTAGGGGCGTCTACAAAGGGTTATACTGCTTATTTTTCTGCCCAGTTAACCCCTTTTTTTAATAGCTGAAGAGTTTTTTGTTCTTCAGAGCCAACTTCTGGATGGTGGTTGTATTGCCAGGTTGCCTGCGGCGGCATGCTCATCAAGATTGACTCAGTTCGTCCGTTGGTATCAAGTCCGAAACGCGTGCCTTTATCCCATACCAAGTTGAACTCTACATATCGACCTCGGCGCAGCATCTGCCATTGCTTATGCCGATCGGTGAATGGTAAACTGCGGTTTTTATGCATAAAATGCGTATAAATAGGGGCAAAAGCATTGCCTACATCTTGTACAAACGCAAACCGATCTGCCAAGCTAAAATTCTCTTCGGCGGTGAGTCTATCAAAGAAAATTCCTCCAATGCCACGGGTTTCGTCGCGGTGCTTGAGGTAGAAGTACTCATCGGCCCAAGTTTTAAAGGTTGGATAGTAAGTCGGATGGTGCATATCGCACACGGTTTTGAGTTGTTGATGGAAAAACCTGGCGTCTTCTTCAACAATGTAATGCGGAGTGAGGTCAATCCCTCCGCCAAACCAATTCACCCCGTTCGACATTTCGAAGTAGCGCACATTCATATGAATGATGGGAACAAGCGGACTGCGTGGATGTAGCACAATAGAAACGCCGGTAGCATAAAAATCGGCATTTTCGAGCTGTAATGCCTGCAATATTTTCTGAGGGGTTTTGCCATGTACCGCCGAGAAGTTTACTCCCCCTTTTTCGATAACGGCGCCATCTTGAATGACCCGAGAACGCCCACCGCCACCGCCGTCGCGTTGCCAATTGTCTTCAAAAAAATGCCCTACGCCATCGGCAGTTTCTAATGCTTCGCAAATACGATCTTGCAATTCTTTAAACCAATCGGTAATCATTTCTTTAGTAAGAACAGAAGGTTGGGCCATGTCGGAAAAAGTTTTCTATGTAGTATTGTATTTCTACAAAGATGGACGATAATTTCCATTATTTTATAAGCCTATTTAAAAATCAGATTACTGCCTACAAGGCCTTACTGTAACTATTTTTTGTGAATTTCGATGCTATTATCTATTCGGATGATCCGCAAAAAAACGTCTTATGCAAAGTTGGCGCACGGAACTTTTCAGATGAAATTAGACCGTTTAAATAGGCTTTGCCTCTTACCTTTTGTTCAATTATTAAAATAAATACAACTATGAACCCCGTACAAGCTCACTTACTATTAAATCATTTTTCATTGTTTTGCGTACTGATAGGCGCCGTAATTTTGGCAATTGGCTTATTGCGAAGCCAGCAAACGCTTAAAACAACAGGCCTTGCCTTGTTTATCGCTGCGGCACTTTTTATCTACCCGACATTTGAAACCGGAGAGAGTGCCGAAGACCCCATCGAAGAGCTCGGTTTTAGCCACGATGCCATCCACGAACACGAAGAACAAGCTGAAGCGGCTATGGTGGGCGTTTTTGTATTAGGTGCCCTCGCAGTTGTTAGTTTGTTTGCCCAACAGCGCAAATTAGGGTTTGCCAATGCACTCGTTATACTAACTTTTGTTGGGAGTTTAGGGGTGTTTTACCTACTCGCCAATACGGGGAACTCTGGAGGGAAAATCCGACGCCCCGATTTACAACAAGTTTCTGAATAGATTTTTTTTAAAGGATGATTGACCTGAAAAAAATACAGTATGTATTGATAGGGCTTATGCTGTTAAGTGGGATTGGGTGTGATTCTTCCGAGCAACAAACCATTGCCACGGCGGAAGATACCATTTCGTTTTCACTCGATGCCAAGCTTGCTCAGGTGATGACGTACCACCAGCTCATGGGGATGTCGGTTGTGGTAGTTTGCGAGAATGAAGTACGTTACCAAGGGCATTTCGGGATGGCGAATACCGAACGCAACATACCAATAGCAGAAAACACCGCCTATCGCATTGCCTCTATTTCTAAGGCGGTAGCTGCGGCGGCAGCTCTGCTACTTGTGGAAGAGGGAAAAGCTAGTTTAGATGCCGATGTTAACGAATACCTCGACTTTTCGCTTCGCAATCCAAAGTTTCCTAACATGCCAATCACCTTACGGATGTTGCTGAACCATACGTCTTCGTTAGTTGATGCGGCAAACTATTCAGAGTTTGCCGCAAATATGTTTGCAGAACCACTGCACCTCAAAGAGTTGCTTACCCCCAAAGGACGCTACTACCAGCCCGAGCTGTATCTTGATAAACAGCCGGGTAGCTATTTCACCTATTCAAATGTGGCATGGGGTGTTGTGGGGACCATTGTAGAGCGATTAAGTGGGCAAACGTTTCAAGCGTTTTGCCAAGAGCGTCTGTTCACTCCCCTACAAATGAATGCTTCTTTTGATCCTGCCACCTTGCCCCCTAACGTTGCACTCGCTACGCTTTACCGAGCAAATGCAAACCGATGGATTCCCCAAAAAGATGATACCCTTGCCACTACTCCTATTGCGGAAACCTATGAAATAGGGACAAATGCACTTGTACATGCACCTCAAGGAGGGTTGCGCGCCTCTGCTTCAGATTTAGCGAATTTTATGCGAATGCTCATGAACCATGGTATGTTTGAAGGCGTGCAGGTGTTACAGCCTACTACGGTAGAGCAAATGTTAGTGAGCCATTGGCAATACGATGGGAATAATGGAAATACTTCATACGATTTATTTTTCTCTTGGGGTTTAGGCATCCATCGGCTTACCAACCAGCCGCGAGCTGATATTGCCCTTTCCGATTATACCTTGGTAGGGCATCCTGGGGAAGCGTATGGCCTCATCAGCGATTTGTATTTTGACCCCGAACGCAACATGGGCTTTGTTTTTTTGACCAACGGAAGCCGGAATCGTTTTAGTGCTGGCGAGCATTCTTCGTTCTACAGCACTGAAGAAGCGGTGTTTGAAGCCATCGCTTCATTTCTCAAGCAAGAATGTGGTTCTAATTAAATGAAAAATACGATGCTGTTTTTTTTACTATGTATCCCTTTTGCATGGAACGTAGTTTCCTGCCAATTGCAAACTCGCGTTTCTTCCACCATTCAAGACAAGCCTCAAGTGGTGGGTATAACCACTAGTGGAGGCGAAGGAAACTATCGTTTTTCGGTAACCTTGCAGACACCCGATACCGGCTGCGAGCAGTATGCAGATTGGTGGGAGGTAATTACACCCGAAGGAATCTTACTCTATCGTAGGATTTTGGCACATAGCCATGTGAACGAACAACCGTTCACTCGTTCGGGTGGAGGGGTTGCCATTATAGCTACCGATACCGTGTTGGTACGCGTACATATGAATACTACTGGCTATGGCTCTCATGCCATGAAAGGCAACATAGCCGAGGGATTTCAGCAGGTTATCTTGCCGGAAGGGTTTGCGCAAGAACTCGCTTTAGTGCCTCCACTGCCTAATGGCTGTGCTTTTTAAATGCCTAAAAAATACTGAACCCCCAAGGCATACCCCTCTAACCCTAACCCTACAATGCTACCCACACAGTTTTTGCTTAGGTAGCTCTGCTGTCGAAATGCTTCCCGCGCATGGACATTGGAAATGTGGACTTCAAGCACTGGGGTTTCAATTCCGGCAATGGCGTCGGCAAGCGCTATCGAGGTGTGGGTATATGCGCCAGCATTTAACAGAATACCATCGGTAGTAAAGCCAATTTCGTGAAGTTTATCGAGTAGAGCGCCCTCATAATTCGATTGGAAATAGTGTAGCGAGGCACGTTCGTCAAATTTTTTTTGTAGCTGTTGGAAGTACTCTTCAAAGGTCTGCCTTCCGTAAATTTCTGGTTCGCGTTTGCCCAGCAAGTTTAAGTTGGGGCCATTGAGGATGTAAATCGTTTTCATAAGTTGAAACCTCTTAAAAAGTCTTGAATTTTCATGCGTTTTCGCCCTTCAAGTTGCACTTCTTCGAGTTGCACCCATCCTTCGGCAGCTTTTACATAAAGCGATTTTTGAGGGAGAAGGTGCAAGCTGCCTATCTCTTGCGATTCATCGGTATCGGCTAAGTGTGCTACGGGTATTACGCCAAACACTTTGCAACGTTTGTTCTGTAGGAACATCCATGCAGTAGGGTAGGGCGCAAGTCCTCGCACGAAGTGGTAAATTGCCTCTGCCGATTGTTGGAAGTCGATTTGGCAATCTTCCTTAAAAATTTTGGGTGCTTTTTTTAAAGTATTTGGAATTTCCTGTGGGGTAGGTTGTACCGTTCCGGCGGCAATTTGCTCTACTGTTTTCAACACAAGCAAGGCTCCTTTGTGCATGAGTCTTTCGTATAGCGTCCCTGCGGTATCTTCGTAGTGGATAGGCTCTTTTTCTTGTAAAATAAGATCGCCGGTATCAATCTCGTGTTGCAAGAAAAAAGTAGTAACACCGGTTTCGGTTTCCCCATTCATAACCGCCCAATTGATAGGCGCGGCACCACGGTATTGGGGCAGCAGCGATGCGTGCAGGTTAAACGTACCCATGGGAGGCATGTTCCATACTACTTCGGGTAACATTCGGAAGGCAACTACGATTTGAAGGTCGGCTTGGTAGCGTTTGAGTTCTTCAAGAAACGCAGGGTCTTTTAAGTTTTTTGGCTGCAGCACAGGCAGGCTGTAACGTAGTGCAGCTTGCTTTACTGCCGATTCGTGCATGTTAAGGCCTCTGCCAGCGGGCTTATCGGGGGCTGTAACAACAGCTACTACATTCCATCCGTTTTCAATCAGTATTTCGAGGGAAGGCACGGCAAATTCCGGCGTCCCCATATAAATGATGCGAGGTGAGGTCATAGTTTTGTTATAGATATCCTTACCATAAAAAAATTAAACAACGTTTCTACATGTTTATGCTTTTTGTACCGAAGGGCGATAGCGATCTTGCCAATATAGCCCCCCAAAAAATAAGGCAATGCCTACCATCACTAAGGCAAACACGGCAAATGACGCCTGCAAACCAATTTGATTGGCAATAGGCTGTACCATAATAGGGGACACAAATTGCCCAATAAAAATGAACGAGTTGACACCGCTTAAAATCCTGCCGCGTAGTTCTAAAGGAGCCATCGCCATAAGGCATAAACTCGTGTTGGGCATCAGCATACCAAACCCTAACCCATTGGCAACCATCCCTACTATAATGTGAAAGTAACTTTGTGCTTGCCACACCACAGCATAACCCAACGCCATCATTAAGAAAATAACAATGTACACTTGTGTGAAGTTAAGCCACTTTCGCAAACGAGAATAATTGAACGAAACCAGCGCACCGGCAACCATGCCCGAGGCAATGGCTTGCCCAATTTGGGCATTGCTTACATTTCCCATTTCGTTTAAAATGAAAGGAATTTGCACTGGAATCATGTAGAAAATCGCCATACCAAGGAAGGCGGCGCCATAATTTATAGCCATCCATTTTTTAGTATTCCCCGAAAGGATAGCCTTAGGCGCATTTTTATCGCGGGTAAACCGTGTGGGTTCATATAATACCAATAAAACTGCAGGAATCACCACGAAGGCTAATAGATATACCAAAAAAGGCATTCGCCAATGTATATCGGCTAAAAAGCCCCCTAGACTTATGAAAATAATGCCTCCAATTGCCGTAAACATTCCTTGTAGTCCGGTGAATCGGTTGCGTTCTTCGCCTGCAAAATAATCGGCTACGAGCGTAGATGTGGTAGTCATGATACCGGCTACGGCAATCCCTAAGAACGCCCTGCCGATGATGATGCTATAAAGGCTATCGAGGTAGTACCCTGAAGTACCTGCAAACCCGTACAATACCAGCGAGCCTAGCAGCAAGGGTTTCCTGCCAAAACGGTCGACAATCCACCCGGTAAGGGGCGAAATAGCAGCGATGAACAATCCGGGAATCGTCAAAACAAGGCGGGTAAGCAGGGGGGCGTTGGGCTGCGTAGCAAACACCGCTTGAATTTGCGGGAGAGAGGGGGCAATGGTAGCGCCCGACATCACAGTCATGCTGGCGGCAACGAGCAACGTAATTTTAAGCACGCCATTGGAAGGAGTTTTTTTCGTTTGCATGTTGCAATGTTCGGGAATTAATCGGGAATTGTGATAACCAGCCCGGCTGAGCACGATTAGGGGCAAAGCGCGCGTGGCTTGTAGAAATTAATCAGTATTAAGAACGCCTGTGGTATATCAGCATTAGCGAAGTGTAGAAGAGCTATACCCAAATTGCTGAAAGATTTCTTGTGCTTGTTTTGAGAACAAAAATGTATAAAACTGTTGAACGGCTTCAGCTTGGTGAGTTGCCGAATGTCTGAGTAATACCACTCCGTGCGGAATTCTCTTGCCTTCTGGCAGAGGATACCAATACCCAATATTGCGCAGTTGGGGTGCATATTGTGCTGAAGCCGCAGTAAATGCGGCAGTAACAGTACCTGTATAAATCAGGCGGTTGACTTGCCCCACGTTTTCTCCGTATACAACCCGTGGAACGAGTGTTTCCCAAAGGTTTTTTTCTTCTAAAATTGCTCTTGCAGTAGTGCCATAAGGAGCTAACTCAGGGTTGGCAAGAGCGATTTTCCCTTGCTGAGTCAATGGAACGAGCGTTTCCCAGAACGAAGATCCACTAAAGCGCTTTGCCGACCAAAATACCAAATTCCCCTCTACGAGGGCAAAAGGTGCATTACTAGCTTTACCGGCTTCGTACACTGCATTGGGGTAGTGCATATCGGCAGCAATGAACACATGGAAGGGCGCACCATTAATAATCTGTGCAGTGAGCTTGCCCGAGGCACCCGATATAATCTCAACGCGAGTCCCCGATTCTTTTTCGAACAGATGGGCGACAGAATCAACCGCTTGAGCGAGATTGGCGGCGGTCGCTACCCGTATTGGAGGCTGAGCAGTTCCTTTGAAAAAAACACCGATGAGTAGAAATAGTAGAATGAAAATAGCAGGCGTACTTTTTTTTGATTTATATAAACATATGTTCATATATTTGTGTTGGTTTTTATTGTAAAGAATTTTTGTAAATTAATGATTAACTAATTAAAAGAATCAGTATGGCAGCATTTCAAAACATTACAGCAAAAGAACTAGAAGGCAAAATCGAAGCAGGCCTCGATGGCGTTTTGCTCGATGTACGTACTCCGCAAGAAGTAGCCGAAGGACAAATCCCTAACTCGATTAGCATCGATATTAACAGCCCCGCATTCGATGCAAAAGTGATGGATTTAGACCCTAAAAAAACGTATTACGTGTATTGCCGTAGCGGAGGCAGAAGTGCTACCGCCTGTATGAAAATGAGTACATTCGGATTCGACAAGTTGTATAACCTCGAAGGAGGGATGCTCGGTTGGACCGGTGAACGCACCAATTAATTGAAAGCGGTCGAAAGGCCGCTCTTTTTTTACCTAATCCTATTTTACCATGAGAACCCTTGTAATCTTCAGTGCTCTGCTATTGTTTGTCGTAGTGGCATGTACACAGCAGCCTGCGAAAGAAACCGACCAAGAAACCACCATTGCAGAACCAAGCGTTGCCGATTCGGAACCAGGGATACCATCCCTTTCGGCTGATGAGGTAATTTATTACCAAACAGAAGGCGAAAAAATAGCTACGCAGGCGATGCAAGCATTGGGGAAAGAACTGATGAGCGCATTGAACGATAGTGGTGTAGTAGGAGCCATTCAGTATTGTAATGTAAAGGCTCTACCCCTTACCGATTCCATCTCCCAGGCTACTGGCACAACGATACGCCGCACTACATTGCAATACCGAAACATTTCGAACCAGCCAGACTCTCTGGAAAACGCCATTCTCAATGCCTATACCCAAAAGCAGAAAAATGGTGATCCTCTTGAACCGATGACTTTACGCACAGCCAATGGCGATGTGCTGTATGCCGCCCCCATTATGGTAAACATGCTTTGCCTTAAATGCCACGGTACCGTAGGCGAAGATGTACAACCCGAAAACTATGCGCAGATTAAAGAGCTATATCCCTACGATAAAGCCATTGCTTACAAGGCGGGCGATTTACGCGGTATTTGGAGTATCCGATTTACAAACCCTTAATTTTTCAGTAAAAAGTACCGCCTTTTTAACTAGGTTCTCCTATTTTTGACAAGGTCTGAGCGACAGTAGCGTTCAGGCTTTTTTCTTTTCATAAAACCAATGCTCATAATGGAACTGAATGAACTCACTGCCCTATCTCCTATTGATGGCCGATATGCCGCCAAAACTCGTTCGCTTACTCCCTATTTTTCGGAGTTTGCGCTCATTCAGTACCGGGTGCGCATCGAAGTAGAGTACTTCATTGCTTTATGTGAGCAAGGGCTGCCCCAACTCTCGGCTATCGATGCGAAAATATTTCCTAGCCTTCGGTCGATTTACCAAAGCTTTACGCTTGCCGATGCCGAAAAGGTGAAAGCCACAGAAAAAATCACCAATCACGATATAAAATCGGTAGAATATTTTTTGAAAGAAAAGTTTGAAACGTTGGGGTTGGCTCCGTATCTCGAGTTTATTCATTTTGGGCTTACCTCGCAAGATATCAACAATACGGCTATTCCGCTTTCCCTCAAAGAAGCGCACGAAACCGTAGTGTTCCCTGCTTTACAGAGCGTACTGGGAAAACTGAAAGAATGTGCAGTAGCTTGGCGCGCCATTCCTATGTTAGCTCTTACGCATGGTCAGCCAGCTTCGCCCACAAATATGGGTAAAGAGATGGGCGTATTTGTCTATCGTTTGGAAGAACAACTTTCTCTACTGGCTCAAATACCGTTTAGTGCCAAGTTTGGCGGAGCTACGGGCAATTTCAACGCACACCATGTGGCGTATCCTACACACGATTGGCTGGCTTTTGCAGAGCAATTTGTAGAAGAAACTTTGGGGCTGAAACGCGCTCGTTTTACTACGCAGATAGAAAATTACGATTACCTAGCTGCCTATTTCGATGCGCTGAAACGCATCAATACTATTTTACTTGATTTTGCCAAAGACGTTTGGCAGTATATCTCAATGGGGTACTTCGGGCAAAAAATCCAAAAAAATGAAGTAGGTTCTTCGGCAATGCCCCACAAGGTAAACCCTATCGACTTCGAAAATGCAGAAGGAAACCTAGGGATTGCCAATGCTCTGCTGGAACACCTTGCCGCTAAGCTGCCTATTTCGCGCTTGCAACGCGATCTAACCGATTCTACCGTGCTGCGCAACTTAGGGACGCCGCTCGCACATGTGTTGATTGCCACTCAGTCGTTAGAAAAAGGCATTGGGAAACTTACCTTAAATGAAACCAACATCGCTGCCGACTTAGAAGCCAATTGGGCAGTAGTTGCCGAAGCTATCCAAACTATTTTACGCCGCGAAGGCTACCCCAAACCCTACGAAGCACTGAAAGAACTTACACGCACCGGAGAGAAAATCACCCAGCGGACTATTCATGTTTTTATTGATGGACTTGCTCTTTCTGAAGATTTAAAGGTAGAACTCAAGCAAATTACACCATATAACTATACCGGTATCTTTCCATCGCTTTCTAAGTAAATAATTTAGTACTTTGTATTTGGCAAGAGGGCTTTTTCTAAGCAAACGAAAAGCCGTAACTTGGTTGAGCTATGAAACATCTCAACCAGTTATTATTCCTTATACTCGTTTTGCTGGGTATTCGTACTGCAGCATTTGCCCAACTCGATACCGAATTTTGGTTTGCAGCGCCCGAAGCAGCGGCAGGGCACGAAGACCGCCCGATTCGGCTGCGGATTGCCACTGCAGATGCTCCTGCAACTGTAATTATCAGTTTTCCTGCAAACTCGGGCATTCCAACGCGCAACTTCACCATGAATGCCAACACCTCGCGTACCGAAGACCTCACTAGTTTTGTCGCTTCCATTGAAAACAATCAGTATAATACAGTACTGAATCGAGGGATTAAAATTACAGCAACCGCATCTATTACAGTATATTACGAAGTAGGACAAACCTTTAATGTCGATTTATTTGCTCTGAAAGGGAAAAATGCCTTAGGGAAGTCGTTCGTCATTCCTGGGCAGTTTGGTTGGAGCAACGCTAGTTTTTACCAAGCCTTTTCAACATTTGATATTGTAGCTACGGAAGATAACACGGTAGTTACCATCACTCCTTCTGTAGCGGTAGAAGGGTACAATGCCAACGAAACTTTCAGTGTGTTACTCGACGAAGGCGAAACCTTCTCGGTGCGTAACCTTTCCAAATCCTCATTTTCCTCGTTAGCAGGCTCTACGGTAACCGCTTCTAAGCCTATTGCTGTTACGGTAAAAGACGACTCACTTGCCGGGGCTGGGGGCTGCCTCGACCTTGCCGGCGACCAAATCGTACCCATCGGCGTATTAGGTACCGAATACGTGATGATGCGTGGGCAGCTATCTGAACCTGAGCGGGGCTTTTTCACGGCAACAGAAAACAATACCCAACTGTATTTGAACGGAAGTACCACACCCTTTGCAACACTTAACCGAGGAGAAACTGCCGAGTTATTTCTCAGTGCATTTCAGTACATCGAAAGCACTGCCCCTGTCTATGCATTGCAATACACGGGCATAGGGTGCGAAATTGGCATGGCGCTCATCCCGCCAATCAATTGCCGAGGGACTCGCCAACTGGGCTTTACCCGTTCCACCAACGAAGAGTTCATATTGCACATTTTAGTGAGAGAAGGCGGACAAGGCGATTTTTCCCTTAATGGAAACACGAGCCTAATCCGACCCAACATGTTCACCCAAGTACCCGGCACTGCTGGTGAGTGGGTAGCGGCACGTATCCCGTTTACTACTGGGCAAATTCCCCCTGCCAGTGCAAATTTGCTGGTGAATAATAACTATTCCTTTCAGATAGGTATTTTGGAAGGAGGCCCTTCTACAGGAACTCGTTACGGCTATTTCTCAAATTTTAGCAGTCTGTACATCGGCGACGATTTTCGACTTTGTGCTGGAGAAACTCAAACGATTGAAGCCGTAGGCGACCCAGGGGCAACGTACCTATGGAGCACCGGTAGCACGCAATCGCAAATTACCATTTCTGCCCCCGGTATGTATTGGGTAGAGATGACTAACCCAATCGGGTGCGTATTGTACGATACCCTCGAGGTAACTGCACCCATCACGTTTTCGAACCCGTTAGGGAATAATCGCACCGCATGTGAAGGCGAAACGGTAACTCTCGATGTACAAGATTTTTTCTTGGTGGGGCAATGGTCGGATGGTTCAGATGCTAACACCATCTCTGTTACCCAATCGGGCGAATATTGGGTTGAGTTGTACGACCCCAACGGCTGTGTGGTTCGCGATACCATAGCAGTAACGTTCCAAGCATTACCGACTGGTTCTTTAGGAGAAGATAGAGTAGGATGCGAAGGGGACACACTGACACTTTCGTTTGCCTCTTCGGGAGCAGTTGAAAGCTACACGTGGCAAGATGGTAGTACCGACTCTGTGTTGCAGGTAACCCAACCCGGACTATACTGGGTAGAAGTTTCTGATGGGCGTTGCACCACTCGCGATTCTGTAGAAGTCACTTTTTCTCCTTCGTTGTCTGCAGCCCTCAATACCGACTCACTTACCATTTGCCAAGGCGATACTGCCACCCTAAGCGTAGAAGGTTACGAAGACGATGCCGCAGCTGCCACCATTTCGTTTCTGTGGGATGATGGTTCCACTCTCCCCACCTTCCAAGCTATGGAAGCCGGCACCTACACCGTTGCTATTTCCAATGGCGGGTGTATCCTTATCGATTCAGCAGTGATACAAGTGCAGCCATTGCCTGCGTTTTCATTGGGTACTGATACCACGCTATGCCAAGGCGATTCGTTAGTGCTGTTCATCCCCTTAGAAAATGCAGCTATTTTATGGAGCGATGGTAGTACCGATTCTACTCTAGTAGTGAAAGAAAGTGGGACATATTGGGCAGAAGTTACCCAAAACGGCTGCAGTTTTCGCGATTCTCTTGAAGTTGCCTTGGATAATGCTTTATCCTTCACATACCCTTCTGATACTACCTTATGCACCGGGGAAACTTTGTTGCTCGATGCCACGAACTCTGGCGCAACTTACCGTTGGCATAATGGCAGTACCGACTCTACCTTTTTAGTAGAAGAGCCCGGTACATACTTCGTAGAAATTCAACGTGGAAGCTGCCTACTTCTCGATTCCATCCGCGTTGCGTATCAGCCACTGCCCGTGTTTTCGTTTGGTACTGATACCACGCTGTGCCAAGGCGATTCGGTGGCGCTTTCCATCCCCTTAGAAAATGCAGTTATTCAATGGAGTGATGGTAGTGCCGATTCTACCCTAATCGTAAAAGAAAGTGGAATCTATTGGGCAGACGTTACACTCAATGGGTGTACCCTGCGCGATTCGGTAGAACTGCAATTTGACCCACCGCTCACACTCGATTTCCCAACCGATACGCTACTGTGCGAGGGGGAAACGCTACTGCTCGATGCCACTAACGATGGCGCTACATATTTTTGGCAAGATAGTACAACGCAAGCTACTTACACCATACAAACAGCCGGAACATATCGTGTGCAAGTAGCACGAGGGGCTTGTTTTGTAGAAGATTCCATCCGAGTATTTTATCAATCGGCACCGGTATTTAGTTTAGGAAACAATGAGCAACGATGCCAAGGCGATTCGGTTACGCTTTCCATCCCCTTAGAAAATGTAGCTATCGTATGGAGTGATGGCAGTACCGATTCTACCTTAGTGGTTAAAGAAAGCGGAGTCTATTGGGTAGAAGTCGATGCAGGAAGTTGCCAACTTCGCGATTCGGTAGCTGTTCAGTTTGATCCGCCGCTCACACTCGATTTCCCAACCGATACGCTACTGTGCGAGGGGGAAACGCTACTGCTCGATGCCACCAACGCTGGGGCAAGCTACCAATGGCAAGATGCCGGCAACGCAGCCACATTTCTGGTGAGCGAGGCAGGGACTTATGCCGTAACGGTTCAGCGTGGTGCTTGCACACTCACCGACTCCCTTACAGTTGCCTACCAGCCCTTGCCCCGTTTCTCTTTAGGAAACGATACCACCTTTTGCCAAGGCGATTCGGTTACGCTTTACATCCCCGTAGAAAATGTAACTATTGTATGGAGTGATGGCAGCACCGATTCTACTCTAGTGGTACAAGAAAGTGGCGTTTATTGGGCTGAAGTTACCCAAAACGGATGCAACTATCGCGATTCGGTAGAAGTAACCGTACATCCGTTACCTCAGGAGTTTCCCATAGAAGGAAGTACTACAGTATGCCCGGGGATAGCAGGCGTGCAATATTCGGTTCCTCCTCAGGAAGGAATTCGCTATTCGTGGGAAGTAGTCGGGGGAGTGCTCGTCGGTGGGCAAAACTCCTCAAGCATTACCGTAAATTGGGGTAGTACGAACGATGCCGCAAGAGTTGCCTTAATCCTCGATACGCCACAAGGTTGCGCACTCGATACCATTCTGCTACCTGTAAGCATTCATGTAGAACTTAGTCCTGAAATGCCTGAAGGCGATACTTCACTTTGCGCTAATGCCGCTTTAGCTACGTATCGCGTGGTACCTACGGTGGGTTCTACTTACAGTTGGCAGGTTGAAGGCGGAACGGTGATTTCAGGTAATGAAACCCCGATGGTTACAATTGAATGGAACGGTGTGGGGACACACCGCCTGTGGGTGGTTGAACGTAGCCAAACGCCACTTGCTGCATGCGAAGGCGTTTCCGAACCGCTACAAGTGCGTGTATTTGCCGATACTACCCGCTTGCAACTCCGGCGAGTTACCCTAACAGAAGATGCCGAAACCGATGTAGCACTACTTTGGGAAAGCAATGACCCTTCTCGTTTGGTAGGAAATCTAGTTGTAGAACGGCAACCAGCTAACGCAGGAAATATTTGGCAAACCGTTGGAGTATTGCAAAACGATGCTACCGATTTTGTAGAAGCCGGTGTTCCCACAGCATTCAATACATTCTCATACCGAGTAGTGGGCGAAAATGCTTGTGGAGGAGTCGTCGCTTCCGAAGTGCACACCACAATTTTATTGCAAGGAGAAGGAAACGAAGCCACTAATGAAATAGCACTCCAATGGAACCCGTATGTAGGTTGGGCATCTGGGGTAATCCGCTACGAAATTTGGCGTAGGTTAGAGGATGATGAGGCGTTTACGCTATTAACAACGGTAGATGGGGCTATTACGGAATTCAGCTCGGCTATAGCAACCGATGGCTTTGTGCATACGTATCGGGTTCGAGCAGTAGGGGCAACGCCTGAACAGTTTTCTTGGTCGAACAGCCTCACCCTGCAGTTTGAGCATATGTTGGATATCCCCAATGTATTTACTCCCAATGGAGATGGCTATAACGATACTTTTGTAGTAGAACGTCTTTCTCTTTATCCTGAAAATGAGTTGCTGATTGTTAACCGATGGGGAAAAGAAGTGTACCGAGCCTCGAACTACCAAAACGATTGGACTGGTGAAGGCTTGCCCGAAGGAACTTACTATTACGAGCTACACTTTCCGCAGTCGGGGCAGACTTGGAAAGGGTATGTACAACTTATGCGATAGTTTGCCAAAATGTATGCGATTTTGCGAGTGCTTCCCGATTTTGTAAGGGAGTATAAATTATAACACTGTCAATCGCGGTGGCGAACTGCACAATGGGTACTGCGTATATTTAAGTACAAAGGCAAATATATGCATGCCATGTTCTCTTTTCTGGTGTGTGGTGGCTACGCACCAATTTTATCTTTTCGCTTTTGCGTAGTATTATCAATATTATTTTCAATGTACTTAATGATCTGAGAAGCAACGTCGATTTTAGTAGCTTCTTCAATACCTTGCAAGCCGGGAGAAGAATTTACCTCAATAACGAGTGGCCCTCTTGACGATTGTAGCATGTCAACACCTGCAATTTTTAACCCTAGTGCGGTGGCAGCTTTGGCGGCAACAGCTTTTTCGGTGCGGGTGAGTTTAATCATTTCTGCTGTACCACCTCGGTGTAAATTCGAACGGAAATCGCCCTCTTGCCCTTGGCGTTTCATGGCGGCAACTACCTTTCCATCAATTACTAGTGCACGGACATCGGCTCCTTTTGCTTCGCCAATAAACTCTTGTACTAAAATGTTGGCTTCCAAACCGAAGAATGCTTCAATGACCGATTTTGCCGCTTTTTGGGTTTCGGCAAGTACAACACCGAGCCCTTGAGTCCCTTCTAACAGTTTGATTACGAGCGGAGCACCACCTACTTGTTTAATCAGGTGTGTGGTGTCTTTTGGGTGGCGAGCGAAAGCAGTTTTAGGGATATTTACCCCTTCTTTAGAAAGGATTTGGAGGCTGCGAAGTTTATCGCGGGAGCGTACCAACGCTAGGCTACTTAGCGTAGTAAATACAGATTTTTGCATTTCAAATTGGCGGATAATCGCACTCCCATACAGAGTTACTGAAGCGCCAATGCGCGGAATGATGGCATCTACCCCGGTAACTTCGTGATCGCCCAGGTAAACTTGGGGTTTGTTTTTTTCCATCATTACATAGCAGTTGGCGTGGTTAATTACTTCGGCATAGTGCCCACGCGCTTCTGCGGCTTCTACAAGGCGGCGAGTAGAGTATAATTCTTCGCTGCGAGAAAGAATGGCAATATTCAAAATAGTAGCGGTCTGTTTTTTAAAGAATTTTATGGTCGGGTTTTTTGCTGATAAGAAAGGTCGGCTTGGTTTACATCGACCAAAAATCGCTTTTTGAGTAGTTTTTTTCCCAAAAGTACCGGATATTTCATGCGTTCGCGGTCGGAAAGTGTAAAATCGGCGGAAATCGGTTCTCCAAATAAAACAATATGGGTTCGAATCGCATACCGATACTCCGATTGCCCAAAAGAATTTTTTATTTTCTTTTCTACAAAATCTTTTACCCGAAACTCAATACCATTGTAGTTAGGATGCGTGGGGTCTAGTAGAAAGAAGCTAATGATTTCTTCCCCATCTTTTTCAATCAACTTTACTTTATGGCAGTGGATGGCAGAGGTTTCTGCTCCTGTATCAATTTTACAAGGGATATCAAATAGCGAAAGTAGTGGGAAATCGACTCGGTCGAGGCTTCCGATAATCTTTAAAGAACTAGCTGTTTTTTTCTTCGAACTCATGCACTCTATAAATTTAGACGTGGGCTAAAGGTAAGAGAAGTTTCAGAACTGCAAAAAGCAAGGGCTTTATCTTTTTATGAAACTCAATAGATTGGGAAGTTTAAAGTTGGAAATCAACGGCAAATTTAAAGAGGATGTTGTTGTATAAGTTTTCGTATGCATAAGGGCCATAGCGAATGAAGGCTCCGGCGCCTATCCCGGTTTGCAAGCCAGGTACTTTTACCACCAAAATATTGTTGAGAAACAAGCCTGATTCAAAAAAACCGCGTTCCATTGTTCTAAGCGAGATTTCTTGGTGTGCAGCCACATGTTGTAACGTTCCAAATCCCATGTTGTGCAACATTTCGATACTTGGCTGTTTTTTAAAACGACGGATGTAGATTTTCCCAAAGTTATGCGCATAAAATAAGGCTATGTAACGGTCAGAGAGAAACTCGTTATAATTCATCGTTTCAAAACTATTGTGGGCAATTGCCGCGAACGGCCGATAGCTGCCTTTTCCATTATACAGCAGGGAATACGGCACGTTGCCTTCTACCCATCCGGCGCTGAGTTGCACACTTCCGGTACCCAAACCGAGCATCCTGAACGATTCGCGCACTTGCAGATCGAGACGGTTAAAGGTGAAATCGCTGCCTAGGCGCTGGCTGCCTTTTCGGTATTGTATCCAAAATAGGGGGTAATCGGTACCGAGCGATATTTTTCGAAATAGCGATTGCAAGTAGCGTTCGCCGTATGCATAGCGCATGGCAAGGCGTATTTCATTCGCTTGAAAACTCGCCAAAGGAGCATCATTAAATGTGTAAGCATATTGGGGTTCTATATGGCGCAAGGCGAAACCGCCCTCTAACTGTACATTTTTGAGCAAGCGGAATTGTAGCCGAGCGGCTTGTTCAGAAACCAAGTCCATCATGCTAAGGCGTAGGTTTCGAACCGATTCAGAGGAGTACTGTTTCTCGGCAAAAGCTAGGGGAATGCCTCCTGCTTCTTCTACATCGTGCTTGGCGGTAATTTTAAAAACTGCATCGGCAGGACGGTACAGCGTAAAATCGGCGTTTCCGCCAAACTTGAGTATGCCATCGCGCAAACCAAAACCTACATAGCCGCCTACTGAAACAACCCGCGAGAGTAGCTCGTTAGTACGTGCTCCAAACCCCACACGCAGCCCTTCAAACTGGTTGTAGTTCAAGAGTTTGTTTAGTGTGATGTTGAACCCCCCAAGGGGTAATTCTCCATAGTAAATACTTTCTCCTAACCGGATGACGCGGTCAAAGTTAGGAATAGTGCCTACCGAGTCGTAAAATACATATGTGAGGCTATCTTTTGGGGTAAAAGTACCTTGGCGTAGGCTTTTCCAGTAGGCTTCTGGCAGCACAGGGGTATCTCGTTGAAAGTTGAGGACTACCTCGTCGAAATTGCGTTTGCGAAATGCTTGCTGCTGCTGTACCCCAAACACCAACGAGGTACTTTCTGCATTGAGCGAGAGCTGCCCACTGCCGTAGGCTTGTTGGTATACACCGGTTTGGGTTTGAGCGGGGAAATACACTTGCCCATATTGCCGGTAGGTTTGTGCAAAACTGATTTGCGCTTTCGATTCCGTAGCGGGCGATACCCAAACACCACGCAACGAAAAATCGCTTTGGGCGATATACAAATAACCTTTAAGGAAGGCAATCCGCTTTTTCCACCACGGATTGAATTTTACAGTATAAATCGTGTCGTTTTGCACATATGTAGTGTCAACCACTCGGAAATAATACCATTTTAGTGCATTGGGCATAAAAGGGGAATAGTATGCTTTCC
>CAYMYI010000079.1:0-19568 GCA_964394585.1 uncultured Roseobacteraceae bacterium | reverse complement strand
GCAAATCGCCGCGCGTGGGGGGCGTTGCCCTTTTGAATGGTTGTGTAACGATTTGGATGCGGTTTCCTTGTGAGTCGCTAAGGTTTCGGATTTCGAGGGAGTAGCTGTTTTCAAATGCAATGGTAATGTTGAAAATTAAAATAATGATGTTGGGGCGGTCATCATCAAAAATTACAGCAATAGGGGGGATGCCATTCAAAGCGTAGTGGTTCAGTGCTTCGGCGGCAGTTTCCTCTAGGGGTTCATCGAATGTAAGTTGAAGACGTTGGGAGTCTAATGCAGCCACCGACATCACAGAAGGAGGCTGAGTATCTTGCCGAAGCAAACGAGTTTCTACGGGGCTTATGCTTCCGTCTTTCAAGGCAACATTCCCGATTTCTAAAGAAAAATTCGAGTTTTCGGGTAAGTTATCGGCAAAAAATAATCGGATGCGTGAGGCATCTTCTTCGCTTACGGTAACGGCAATGGGCGCAGTCCCTGAGGCGGTGAGTTGGTATTTTGCGATATCTTCGGCGGAAGACTCTAGCACCTCCGTATCGAAAACAATTTCGATTTGCTGTGCATCAATCACCTCGGCGCTAGCAACTCGGTTCTGATATGCAAAGGAAAGCGTACGGGTAGGGATGGGGTTACCAAGTGCATCATTCACATTGGAAATGGTGATGGTTTGTGCACCCAAATTCAATGGATTGCTGAGTGTGAGGGTTACCTGCCAATTTTCTGGGATGCGTTGGGCGCTGCTCACACTGCCCAAGCCGGTGTAATGGCTTGCGTTTTCTGCCGAGGCTTGCTCTACATCTTTTGAAAAAGAAAGGAGGAGTTGAGTAGCAGAAAGTACTTGCACTTGTGTAGGTGTTGCCAAACCATGATCGAGTGTAATTACCGAAGGATTGGGGGCAATTACATTGCCGTTGCCATCTTCAACATTTTGTACTGAAAGACTGAAGGTGCCTGTGGGTAAACTTGTAAATTGGGCATCTACTCTTTGGGGAATGCCTGTATAAAACACCACATTCGTGGGATTTACACCGCCAATTTCGTAGCGATTGGTTGGAGTTGCCGACGTTTCGCGAAGGGCTTCTGAGAATGTAAGCCTAATTGAAGTATTCCCGATGATTTCTGCGGCAGTAAGCGTAGGAGCAATCAAATCGTAGATAAAGCTGCGGTTGTTGGTAGTAAACCGATTGCCTGCTAGGTCAGCGATGTTGCTCACTCTCAAATTATAGGGCTGGTTGGGGGTAAATGCTGAAGAAAAAGTAAGCGTTACTTCGTTGGGGGCGCTTAATACAGCCTGTGTGGGCGTTCCTATTGCAGGGGTTACTTCGTAGTGATTAAGAGTTTGGGCAGAAATTTCTTCTATTGGTTCAGAAAATAGCACCCGAAGTTGGGTTGCCGAAATAGCGATTACCCCATCGGTTTCTACACGTGGGTTGCGGGTATCGTATTCAAAAGGAAGCACCACTGCCGAAGGCAGAGCGTTGCCGTTCTGGTCTTCCAAGTTTTCAATTTGGAGTTGGAGGATCTGATTATCGTCGAAATCGTTTCCGAAAACTAACAGCACGCTGCGTTCGCTGCCATTCCAAGCGGCGGCTATGGGAGCGGTATTATTATCGAGTTCTTGGTAGTTAGCAATAGTTTGCGCAATGCTGATATTCAAGTCTTCGTCGAAATATACTTTCAGTGAGTTAGGAGCCACTACTGCTACCCGCAACGGGATAGGTGGTAAAATATCTTCGAAGAGGAAAGGGATAGTAACCGCAGGGCTAATCGCATTGCCAGTGCCATCGGTAACGCCGCTTAAAGTAAGCGAGTAGTTTTGTCCAAATGTGAGTGCGGCAGCAAAGGTGAGGAGGAGTTCTTCGGGGTTAGCTCCTACCGAAGCACCGATGGGATTGCCCACTCCGTTACTAAGTATGTATTGTGTAAGCGTTGTGATAGAAGTAGGATCGATGGCTTCATCGAAGGTAATGCGAAGGGCATCGGAGGCATTTGCTACCACATTGACGACGCTCGGTGGTGTAAAGTCGGGAGGAGTGTAGGTAAAAGTAGTAGTGATAGGAGCCGCTGCACTGATGACTTTCCCATCGGTAGCAGTCAGATTCGTAATGGACAAGCTCTGTGCGGTGTTGTCGGCAAAGGGAGTTTGGTAGGTTAGAGTAACTTGTGTAGGCGATCCGCTCGGAGTAGCCGAAAGCAAGGTATTACCGGGTATAATTGCATAGTGGGTTGTGTTGCCTGCCGAAGCAGGCGTTAACTCTTGGTGAAACTGCAAGGTAACAGTAGTGTTGTTATCAACGGTAGTACTCACTAAGTCAGGAGTTTGCACTACGAGTACGTCATCGAAATAAAACGAATTTCGGCGCGAGTCTGCCGAGTATCGAATTTGCATGCCCATATGCGATGCAGTGGTAAACGTATGATCGGTAGCACTGCCTTCGAGAGTGCCATTTCGATACAAAAACCACTCGCCCAGTGTAGTACGAACAATCGTAATGGTTTGCACACTTCCTAATAACCCTGTACTGCTTCCGGTTATGATTTCGGTGGTGCTGCCATCGTCTCCATCTTGGCGCAATAGAGCGATATCATCGCGTAGACGCACAAAATACCCTTGCAAGCTACTATTAAGGTCAGCAGCATTCGATATAAGGTATAGACTTGCGTAGTTGGTAGCAGTAGGAGCAGTGGTGAAATCTAGTTCTACGGTAAATTGCCATACCGTGCGGAATGCATTGAGGTTGGGAACAGCCATCGGTGTGGAAATCCAAGCGCGTCGCGTGCCTGAGCTACCCGAGGGGATATCGGAATTAAGGCGACCTCCATTTACCGTAAAGGCAAAACTGCTATTTACGGTATTATCACTGCTCCATGCAGGGGCTGAACTTAAATCGGTATCTGAGAAATCATCTTCAACAAGCTGGGCGATGGCAGCAAAGGGTATTGCTCCCATCAAGAGATACCACAAGAGAAAACGTTTCATGGAATTAGTCCTGTTTTAATCAACATCAAACTAAATTTCAAATTTCGATAGGAAAGACAGTTTAGGCAATACAGTCAGATGAACAGAAATTGAATTATCACAAGAAATAGTCAGATGACTATGATTTCGGGATTTCCTGGATTGGATACACGTGATTTTTACGGATTTGCCGAGCATAACTTTCCCAATCGTAGTGGCGAACTGCTAATCAGTTTCAAGAATATTATCAGTTGGCGTTTTACGCCCGGCTAATTGCCTACGGTAAGCGTTTTGTGTAGCAACCCTTCGCGTAGCGAACCCCTGGATATGCGAACGGTCTCTACGTGTGGAATGTGCTGGAGCACAAAATCAATTAGACTAAAGGCTACTACAATCATATCCACTCTTTCGGGTTTCATCCCCGGAATTTCTAAGCGTTCTTCGCGTGGGCTTTCTACTATTTTCGGAAGAATTTGATAAAAATCGGTGCGGGATAGCGTATGTTCTTGATAGCTCTTATCGGGGTTTTCTTCGAGTTGGTTACGGTGGATATCTGCCAAAGTTCGAAAAGAGCCTGCCGAGCCAATCAGTACTTTCACTTTGTGTGTATGGATAGCTTCTAACAATGGGCTAAGTTGCTCGTTGAGGTAGCGGTGCTGCGCTGCGATACCCTCTTGTTCGATAGGCTCACTCTTGTGGAATAAATCGTACATGCGTTGCGCACCAATTTCGAAACTGTGTTTCCAGAATACCTTATGCTGGTTGCCAATGATAAACTCTACGCTCCCTCCCCCGATGTCCATCATCAGGGCAGTTTCTTCTCCAATTTCTAAGGAAGTTTTAATGCCTTCATAAATCAGGAGGGCTTCCTCGTCGCCACTGATAGCTCGAATATTAAAGTCAAGTTCCTGCCGTACACCTTCTAAAAAGTCTTGGCCATTTTTTGCACTTCGGATGGCGCTTGTGGCAGTACCAACCACTTTAAAAACGTCCATTTCTTCTACTTTTTTCTGGAACCCTTTCAACGCTTTGTAAGCACGTTTCATAGCGGCTTCAGTGAGGTATCCTTCGTTAATGCCTCCTTGCCCAATTTTCACAAAAACACTATCGCGGTGTAAGACTTGTATAGTGCCGTATCGCTTTTCGCCAATTACTAAGTGGAAGGTATTAGTGCCGAGGTCAAGAACTGCTACTTTCATAGGTGTATTTACTTTTCTTACGCGAACTTACAGCATTGCATTCAAAAAAGAAGGGGTTGTGGAGAGTCTGCTATGCTTCTACGCACAAATTCGTTTATATTTAAGAAATTAAGGTGTTTCTTATTTTTTCAATACCCATCGTGATAGTCTATATTATTCTCGCTCTATTTATCAGTTCAATCTTATTTCTTTTTTTAAAAGACCCTAACCGTAAGCGCAGACGCATTATCCATGGGTTGTTTTTAGCAAATTTTCTTTTTTTTAGTTTCCCATTCTTATTTGCGTTCTTCAGTACATTTCCTGAGGTAAAAGATATGTGGAACGAGAACGGAGCAGGAGCTATCTTATGGGTATATTTGGTAATTGGCCCAATCGCCGGGTTGATTCAGTTAATACTCGTCATTTTGAAAACAGCTTTTTATTTCAATTCAAAAAAATAAATGAACACACCAGGAGTAATTGCTCAGTTTTATGAGGCATTTCAACGGCTCGATGCAGCAACTATGGCTGCATGTTATCATTCAAAAGTTGTATTTGAAGATCCCGCTTTTGGTAGGCTCGTCGGAGAAGAGGCTTGTGCGATGTGGCGTATGTTGTGCGAGAGCCAGCAAGGGAAAGATTTTCGCGTGGAAGCAAGCAACCTTGTGGAAACGGCGAGTGGGGGTTCTGCACATTGGGAAGCCTACTATACTTTTAGCGCTACTAGGCGCAGAGTGCATAACATTATTGACGCAACGTTTGAAATTCAGGAAGGGAAAATTATAAAGCATACCGATCGCTTTGATTTGTACCGATGGGCACGGCAGGCAATGGGTATTTCGGGTGTTTTAGTTGGGTGGACTCCTTTTTTTAAAAAGCAATTGCAGCAAAAAACGAGGGCTATGCTTGAGCGTTACCAACAGCGTAACAATGCAAATTAATCTAAGGTGCTATCAATTAACTCTAGGTTGGGAGTAAGAAGGAGGTTCATCATGCTTTTTTGTTCCAGATTGTTGATGTCGTACTTGCCCTCAAAGCCTACTACGAGCACCCGTTCTGCATCGAGTTTTAGGGTTCGCGTTGCAAAGCACGATGCTTTGGCAGGAACTACTTTTTGAGCCAATACCTTCCCTTTTTTGTCAAGAGCGATGAGTAATACACGGCGCAAGTCTTCCTGCTCTCCTTGTTGGTTGCAAACGAGTACGTAGCGGTCGGGGAACTCGACCAATCCGCTCAGCTCGCCTTTCAGGGGTAGGCTCGTACTCCACTGAGGAATTCCTTCTGCGGTAAGTTGGGTAATCACCAAAGCTTCCACTGTTTGTGTTTGGTTTTGATTGAGAATAGGGACGCCATTGTAATTGCCCACCGGGCGCTGGTTGCGTTTGGGCCACTTTGTTGTGTTGATGAGTTGCCCTTCAGGAACATTGCCCAAAGAAGCCGTTAGAAAACTTAAGGAGGCAGTATCGCGAAGGGGGAGTACTCGCTCTACTTTATGCTCTGCAATAGGCAGATGGAACGATTCGTACATCGCACCACTGCTATCGAAAGCGATGAGCTGGGGCGGCAGTAGTGGTGCTGTAGTATCCGATGCAGTTTGGAACTGCATCACGGCGAGGCATCCGCCGTTTTCCCCTTTTGAAAGCATAATCCCGTAGCTATCGAGGGGTTCTTCTTTCGTAAAATGGGGCTGATCGGCTCGGTGCATCCAGGCAACGCGTTCACCTACAATACGTGCAACAAACCCTTCCTTACGATCCATATTTCGATACCCTGTAATGTAAAGATTATCTTGAGCGTCTTTTAAAATACGCGTAGTTACGTAGTCGCCTTTCTCAACTACCATATGCATGGATTGCTCAAAAAGAGGTAACATACGCCCTTTGTATTCAGAGTAACGTGGTAGGTATTTCAGTTCAATATTTTCATATAATAACTGATCGCGCATGCGCAAAGCGCAATATTCGTAACGTGTATTTAAGTAAGATTTTTCTTGTTGGAGAGTTTTTAAAAAATCAGCTTCACCAGAGTGCATCTTTTGCAATACGATACCGGCGTAGTGCCAAGCTCCTGCTTTAACGGCTTTTTCAAGGCTATCGAGCTTCGATTGCAGTAGGTTAATATCCGTTTGAAATTTATGATAATATCGGAAAATCGCCTCTTGCTCATGCTTGTAATTAAAATACGCTTTCTCTTTAACCATCCCTTGCATGAATCGTATTTTCTTCTGCTGGTAATTTATCCATTTGGCAAGCGTTCCATTTCCTAATTGATCCCAATATTGCTGGAGCGAATCGGTATTTGGTATAGTCGCCGATAGGGTAGTGCCAACTGTATCGTTTTTTATTTGTTCGGCAAGGGTATAGAGCCTCTGCAAGCGTTGTTGAGTTGCCGGTACATGTGGGAGCACCTCGGTTTGCCGTATTTGCAGGAGCGTATCGTACCAGCGCGAAAAATTGAAGCGCGAGAGTACGTTATAGGTGAATTTCCAATCGGAAGGGCGGTCGGTACTAAGAAAGGCGAGTGAATGCCCGAATGTCGCTAAGGCTTTTTCGCTGCTAAGTTGTAGGAGGCTATCGGCTCTGCGATAATGTTCAATAATAGGGCGGATGTGCAAGGTAAATGTATCGGTGGCGAACATTGCCATTTCAGGGAGTGTGTAGCGCTTTGCATTAGCTTGAAAGGTAGCGGCTGCTTTCTGATATGCCATTGTAGCGTTGTACTGAAGAGAGTCGAGCTGAGCTGCCACTTTACTGCGTTGGGTAAAGAATTGCTTGCGAGGTGCAAACGCCGCTGCTACAGAATCGTAATGAATATTGGACTGATGCAAAGCTATTTGGTAAAAATCTTCAAATTTTCTGAGCGACTTTTTAGAAGAATATTTTTCAGATTGTTGTAGGCTAAACAGGGCAGAATCTGCATGGCTTTTTACCATGTTAGGCGATTCAAAAGGAGATGTGGCGTTTGCTAAGCTATCGTACGCTAGGGAAAGTACTAACCAAAGGTGTGGGTTATCTTCGTGTGTGCGCAAGTAGGCGGAGAGTTCTTCCTGAACTTTTAGGGGCGATTCCGCAATTTGTGCTTGCCAATGGGTGATAGGGTACTTCTCAACCTCGGATTGCCCATAAGATGCTGTAACCCAAAGCATACAATATAACAACCAACAAGTACGATTGTAAAGCGACATACTGAATAAATTCATAAATGAATGACTTTGGTCGAGGTTTCTATAAACCGAAAAATTTAATGTCCTCTATCTGCCTACGAGAGTGGGCAAGAAATAGATATTACATTAGGCAAGTTCACTTTCATATTAGGCTTCATAGCAGCAATGCGATATAGCTGCCACGCACTTATAACGGATAGGCGTACTATACTGTACGATGTATTCTAAACAAAAGTAAATATTTTCTTAAATATAGAGAAATTGCAAAATGTGTACAGCGATGTGAAAGAACAAAAGCCCCGTATTTACTGTAAATACGGGACTTTCTTCTGTAAAAAATTTACAAAGAGTTTATCTATCGACTATCACTATCAATTTGTTCCAATAAAATTTCAACGGCTTTTTTAAGTTGAGGGTCTTCCCCTTGTGCTTTGCTAGCAGGAGGGTTTTCTAAGATTATATCAGGGACGGCTGGGTTTAGCTCCATATTTTTACCGGTACCTAGAGCATACCACCCTCGGAAAGGGCGGCGTATATACGAACCGTCAATCAATCCACTGCCTCCGGTAGAAATTACAGCACCAAAAGTGGGCACGCCTACGAGCGTTCCAATGCCTAAATGCTTATAAGCATGCGAGAAGATTTCGGCGTTGGAATAACTATTTGCATTGCACAAAGCTACCGAAGGGCGTACCCAGCTCGAAAGAGGAAGGCGCTCACCGTATGGATAATATTGCTTAAACTGCTCTTGATTTTTTTCCAAATCATCGGTGGCGTTACGCGGGATGGTGTATGCGTGTTGTTTCACATTGAGAACCGCCATTAAATAATCGGTAGTCCAGCCGCCGCCGTTGAAGCGTACGTCGATTACGATGCCATCTTTCCCCAGACCGCTTGCAGTAAGCTCTCGTTCGAAGCGTTCGAAGCTCGTCCAGTTCATCCCACGGATGTGGATATACCCTAAGCGACCACCTGAATATTGTTCGGTAAGTGCTTTGCGTTGTTCTACCCATTCGTCGTAGAGGGCTGTACTAATGGAGTTAGTAGGACGAATAACTACCTCGCGCGAAGTATTCCCACTGCGTACATTGAGCAACACTGGTTCTGTAGCCTCGTTAGTAAGCATGGCATAAAAGTTATCGTTTTCGCCGATGTCATTTCCGTTTACAGCTGTGATGACTTCGCCCACATTGAGGCGGCTTTCTTGGCGGGCAGCAGGGGTTTCGGGTACTACTCGCGTAATTTCTACACCATTTTTTGTTGGTTTCACTTCGATGCCCAGCAAGCCGGTGCGTTCCCGTTGGGTTTCGTCGCGGTCGCTGCCATACATGCCCATATGGCTAGCATTAAGTTGCCCAAGCATTTCGTTAAAAATAGCTCTGAAGTCGGTTTTTGTGCCGGCTTTCATAGCCCATGGTTTGTATTTGGCTTTCAGTTGGTTCCAATCTTTCCCGTGGAAATTAGGGTCGTAGAAGCCATCGCGGATTACGCGCCATCCGTGTTCAAAAATCTGGTCGCGCTCGGCGTTATGGTCAATCTCCATACGGGCGGTAAATGCTAGCCCTTCTCTCTTTCCGTCGGTACTGATGCGGTTTAGTTGTCCGCCCGATGTAAGGTAATACAAGTGTTTGCCTTTCGGCCCCATAGTAACCCCATAGGGCGATGTGCCATTGTCTGTAAGTGCCTTTAGTTCTTTACCATTCCATTTGATTTTGTGTAAGTCCATTTGTGCCTCGTACTGTTGCCGGCTATTGCGGTTGTTTACAAAGAAGAAATACTCGCCATCGTGCGAAATTGCCAGGTCTGATTCGTTCGCAGGGAGGGAAGTTACCTGTACCAAGCGTTCGTGGATATCTTCAAAATCAATTTGGACTATTACCTCTTTGTCTTCATCCTTTTTTTTGTCGGCAGTTTCTTCGTTTTGTTCTTCCCACTCGCGTTGAGTTTTTTCCCAATCTTCTTTTTTAAGCCAAACGAACCAAACATCGTTATCTCCATTATTTCGGTTAGAAATAAACCCTAGTTTCGAGCCGTCGTGGCTCCAAACCGGCGAACCATCGGTACGGGGGTGCATGCTAATATTTACAGGGGGTGTAGCGTTATCGGCTGCGTGGATGTAGACTTCTTCGTTAAAGTAGAGGTCGTCGAGGGAGTAAGCGAGCCATTTGCTATCGGGGCTCCAAGCAATGCCCGAAGGAGTTGCCCATCCATCGAGCAATGTTTTCCGTTGAGTGAGTTTATCGTTTTCGATAGCCGCTACTATGAGTTTGCCGCCTCCCTCGCGATAGGCAATTTGGCTGCCGTCGGGCGAAACTGCGATGCCATTTTCATCAGCATCGGTTTTGGTAAGGCGTACCACTTCGTGCTTTAGCGATTTGAAAATTGAACTGACGTTAGGGTCTGCAGAACGTAGTAAATATAAGTCGAATTGCCCTTCGCTATCGGAGTTAAATACCAAGAGTGAATCGTTCATCCAAGCCACTTCGCTTTCAAATGCAGCTGTTTCGGTAAGGCGAACTGCACGCTTTTGGTCTTTATCGTTGAGTTTTACAAAAAGTTCACCATGGATAGCAAATGCCATTTGTTTCCCGTTAGGGGAGATACTAAATGTAGACACGCTGTTGCGTAGGGTCATGTGTTCAACAGGGTCGAAGCGATAGTCGGTAGTAGCCTGAAAATTTACTGGCTGTGCAGTACCTCCCGAAGCAGCGAGGGTGAATATCTTATCCTGCTTTTCAAACACAATGGATTGCCCATTGCGGCTTACACTGAACCAGCGGATGCCGTCGTCGGTGTAACTGGTGAGGGGTTGTGCGTTGCCTTGCGCAATGCCTCCTTCTGAAATCGTTTGTTTATGGATATTATAGCGGCCGCTTTCGGCACTGAGGAAACATAATGTGCGGTTATCCACCCACTGAGGATGGAACTCTTGCCCATCGAAAGTGGTGAGTTGCGTGTACCGGTTGTTTTGAGTGTCATACAGCCAAATATCGCGATTGGCAGCACCTCGGTAGGCTTCTCGCGCAATGCGGCAAGTCCCCCGTTCAAAGGCAATGAACCGGCCATCAGGCGAAGTAACTGCGGCAAACCCTACGGCATCGAGCAAACGAGTAGGCGTACCGCCTTCAACCGGAACTTGATAAATCTCCTGCTCACGCTCTACAGATGCAAATGCACGCCGCGTTTCAAAGAGTATGTTGCCGTTGGCAGTCCAATCGGTTACTTGGTCGCTGCTAGAGTGCCATGTTAAGCGTGTGGGTGCTCCTCCGTCTACAGGGATGGTAAACACATCGGAGTTGCCATATCGAGCACTGCTAAAGGCTATGTGTTTGCCATCAGGACTGAATACGGGGTTGCCCTCGTACCCCTCGTGGATGGTGAGGCGCATGGCTTTTCCGCCTTGCGTGGGCACCGTCCATATATCGCCTTGATACGAGAAAGCAATAAGAGCACCATCAGGGCTGAGTGTAGGCTGATGTACCATGGGCGTTTGTGCGATTGCAACGCCACCCATTAGTAAGGAAAAGAGTAGTAAGCGTATTTTTTTCATGTGTATAAGGTTTTAGATTTAAAGTGAGATAAATGAAACTGCTTGTTTATGAAGGATGCTACCTTGGTAGTATTCAAGAAAATTATGATATGTACTCAAAACAAAGTGGTTTAGGAAACCTAGATTTAGTGAATCATTCAAAATCAAATCAGAATAACTCTTTAATCTGTTATAAATTTAAAGAATATGGAACACTTTGAATTGGCAAGCATGCCTTCGCGCGAAGTAGCCCCTGGTTTTCATGGGAAATTCGTCCATACGGAGCACCAAACATTTGCTTTTTGGGAAATAGCCCCAGGGAGCAGCCTACCGCTTCATTCGCACCCTCAAGAGCAAGTGCTGCAAATGCTTGAAGGGGAATTTGAACTGCGTGTAGGAGGGAAAGTACTTCACTTAAAAGCAGGTGAAGTAGTAGTAATTGCCTCTAACGAAGAGCACAGCGGAAAGGCACTAACGCCCTGTAAAATCATCGATACGTTTTATCCTGTGCGCGAAGATTACCGATAATATCGCATGTCTTTTCCTTAGTATACTCAACAGAACGTCTACTGTGCGGCATGTAAGGTTCTGTCTACTAGCTCTTTCAATATTTTTTTTAAAAAGAAGCGCTACCCGCCTACTTTTGCGCAAATAATTTAATTCTTCCATCCAAACCTACAGGAAACTATGCCGAAAAGAGAAGACATCAAAAGCATATTAATTATTGGTAGCGGGCCCATTGTCATTGGGCAAGCATGTGAGTTTGACTATTCTGGCTCACAAGCGGCACGTTCACTGCGCGAAGAAGGCATAGAAGTAATTTTGATTAACTCCAACCCGGCAACTATCATGACAGACCCGATTACGGCAGATCATGTATACCTAAAGCCCTTGGAGCGAAAGTCTATCATCGAAATTTTAGAGAAACACCCCTCCATTGATGCTGTTCTTCCGACAATGGGCGGGCAAACGGCTTTGAACCTTGCCATAGAGTGCCAAGATTTGGGCATCTGGGAGCAATACAACGTCGAAATTATTGGGGTAGATATTAATGCGATTCAGACCACGGAAGACCGCGAGAAGTTCCGTAACAAAATGCATGAGCTAGGAGTAAATGTTTGCCAAGGCCGCACGGCAAAATCGTTCCGAGAAGGGCGGCAAATTGCCCAAGAAATTGGCTTCCCGTTGGTTATTCGGCCTTCGTTTACGTTAGGAGGTTCCGGTGGCGGTTTTGTGGAAAAACCCGAAGACTTTGAAAAAGCACTGAACCGAGGGCTTCACTTTTCGCCAGTACACGAGGTGCTTATCGAACAAAGTATTTTAGGATGGAAAGAATACGAACTTGAGCTACTCCGCGATAATTTAGGCAACGTAATCATCATCTGTTCCATCGAAAACTTCGACCCAATGGGAGTGCACACAGGCGACTCTATTACGGTAGCCCCTGCCATGACCCTTCCCGATACGGTTTATCAGCATATGCGCGACCTTGCCATAAAAATGATGAATGGAATTGGGCAGTTTGCCGGCGGATGTAACGTACAGTTTGCAGTAAACCCGGAAGATGACTCCATTGTAGGTATTGAGATTAACCCCCGTGTATCGCGCTCTTCGGCATTGGCCTCGAAGGCTACCGGCTATCCTATTGCAAAAATTGCGGCAAAACTTGCCATTGGCTACAACCTCGATGAACTCAAAAATGCCATTACAGGCACTACATCTGCTTTTTTTGAACCAGCCCTCGATTACGTAATCGTAAAAATTCCTCGCTGGAATTTTGATAAGTTTAAAGGCTCCGATACCTCATTAGGTTTACAAATGAAATCGGTAGGCGAAGTGATGGCCATAGGCAGAAATTTCCAAGAAGCGTTACAAAAAGCCTGTCAATCTCTTGAAATTAAGCGCAACGGGTTAGGTGCCGATGGAAAAGAAGTAACCAACCAGGCTGAAATACTCGACAAACTAGAGCACCCCAGCTGGGACCGCATTTTCCGTATTTACGATGCCTTCAAACTAGGTATCCCCATGCGCACTATCCAAAAGCTCACTAAAATTGATAAGTGGTTTTTACACCAAATAGAAGAACTAATTGCCCTAGAACGCGAAATCGAAAAGCACTCTATCCATAATTTGCCCAACGAGTTGCTGCGCGAAGCGAAGCATAAAGGCTATGCCGACCGGCAAATTGCCCACTTGGTTCGGTGCTTGGAAAGCGAAGTGTACCAACGCCGTATGGATATGGGACTAAAACGTGTATGGAAGTTAGTAGATACATGCGCCGCTGAGTTTGAAGCGCAAACCCCATATTATTACTCCACTTTTGGCGAAGAAAACGAATCGGCCATTTCTGATAAGCCGAAAGTACTTGTGCTAGGTGCAGGACCTAATCGCATTGGGCAGGGTATTGAGTTCGATTACTGCTGTGTACACGGGGTGCTTGCTACGCGCGAGTGCGGCTACGATGCCATCATGGTGAACTGTAACCCTGAGACCGTATCTACCGATTTCGATATTTCCGATAAGCTGTACTTCGAGCCTGTTTTCTGGGAGCACCTGTACGAAATCATTCAGCACGAGCAACCGGTGGGCGTTATTGTTCAGTTAGGCGGGCAAACAGCATTGAAACTAGCCGAAAAACTGAGCCGGTATGGCATCCCTATTCTAGGCACAAGTTACGAAGCCCTCGACCTCGCCGAAGACCGCGGGCGCTTCTCGGAGCTATTGCAGTCGCTCGATATCCCATATCCAAAATTTGGGGTAATCGAAAATGCCGATGAAGCCATCGAACTTTCTAAAGAACTTGGCTTTCCGTTGTTAGTGCGGCCTTCGTATGTGTTAGGGGGGCAAAGCATGAAAATCGTAATAAACGAGCAAGAACTCGAAGAACACGTAGTGAATACTTTACGCGATATTCCGGGAAACCGCGTTTTACTCGATCATTTCCTCGATGGTGCCATCGAAGCCGAGGCCGATGCCATTTCCGACGGCGAAAGTGTGTACGTCATCGGGATCATGCAGCACATAGAACCAGCAGGGATTCACTCAGGCGATTCGTATGCCGTATTACCCCCCTACAACTTAGGCGATTTAATTGTACAACAAATTGAAGATTACACCAAGAAAATTGCCTTGGCAATGGATACGGTAGGGTTACTAAACATTCAATTTGCCATTAAAGATGATAAGGTGTACGTAATTGAAGCCAACCCTCGGGCTTCGCGCACCGTGCCATTCATTTGCAAAGCCTACCAAGAGCCTTACGTGAATTATGCTACTCAGCTTATGTTAGGAAAGAAAAAACTATCTGATTTCACGTTTAACCCTGTGAAAAAGGGATACGCTATTAAAATTCCTGTATTCTCTTTTGAGAAGTTTCCGAACGTGAATAAGGAATTAGGCCCTGAGATGAAATCGACAGGAGAGGGTATTTATTTCATAGACGACCTGCGCGACGAGTTCTTTTTGAATATTTATGCAGAGCGAAATCTGTATTTGAGCAGGTAATCGAGGCAAAGGGTTACTAAATTGCTAAACCTTACCGAGCACTAGGTAACCCTTTCTTTCTTTTACTTTTTTACATGTAAACTTTAGCAGATAAGAAGGAAGCTAGTAGTAAGGTACCACTTAGGCAATAGTTTCAGCTGTTTGTTCTAAGGTTTCTATGTGTTGGGCAACTTGTTCTATCAGCCACATAGGAGTAGAAGTTGCACCGGAAATTCCCACCACATCTTCAGGCTGAAACCATTCAGGTTTTACTTCTGCTTCACTTTCGATAAAGTAGCAGCGGTCGTTAAATTGGCGGCATACATTAAATAACGACTTCCCATTCGAGCTTTTTTTGCCACTTACAAACACAATAACATCGCACTGACTGGCAAATTTTTCCATCTGAGGCTCACGGTTCGAAACCTGCCGACAGATGCTATCGTTTGCATCGAAGGTTGCTAAGTTGTCTTCTTGGGCGTTTGCCGCGGTCATTCTGCGTTCTATTTCTGCCTTGAGTTTGTAAAAACCTTCGGTACTTTTTGTGGTTTGGCTAAAAAGGGTAATCGGTCGGGTGAAATCTACTTTGTCCAAATCATCAACAGACGAAATGATAATGGATTGGTTATGAGTTTGTCCGTTCAACCCAATCACTTCAGCATGTCCTTCTTTTCCGTAGATAACCATTTGACCGTTGGTTTGGGTCATATGGTCAAACGCTCTTTTTACTCGGTTTTGCAGTTTTAGCACCACAGGACACGAAGCGTCAATGAGTTCAATATTGTTCTCGATAGCGATTTGATACGTTTCAGGCGGTTCGCCATGCGCTCGGATAAGCACTTTGCAATCGTGGAGTTCTTTTAGTTGGTTGCGGTCTATAGTTTGAAGCCCTTTAGCCTGAAGGCGTTTTACTTCCATGCTATTGTGAACGATATCACCTAAGCAATAGAGTGTGCCCGAGTCGTTCATTTCTTCTTCTGCCATCTGAATGGCATATTCTACGCCAAAACAATAACCGGCTTTCTCATCGATAATTACCTTCATACTTTCGTTTTAGTTTAGTCTATTTAAGCAGATAACACTCCGTGCAACCAAATTGATTGAATATACAAAAAAAGGGAATCTTATCGAGATTTGGAACGGATTAGCCATAGATAGTAAGGCTCCGGGTGTCGAACACCAAGGATGGCATTCTTGAAAGAAAGCGATGTATGCTTTGTTGCATTGAATTATACTCCAATACGTTGCTTTGCAAGTTCCACTACCTTTTCAACTTGTTGTTCGATAGATAAATCGGTTGTATTAATTACAATCGCATCTTTTGCCTTTTTGAGGGGACCTTCTTTACGAGTGGAGTCGAGGTAATCGCGTGTACGTAGGTTTTCAATGATGGTGTCGAGGTCAATTTGTTCACCTTTTTGGGCAAGTTCCTCCTGCCTTCGAAGTGCCCGTGTGTTCATATCGGCAGTCATGAATACTTTCAGTTCAGCTTTAGGAAATACTACTGTACCAATATCTCTGCCATCCATCACAATCCCTTTTTCAGTTCCCATAGCTTGTTGTTGTGCTACTAAAAACTTGCGGACTTCTGCGATGGTACTCACATCGCTTACCTTATCACTCACTTGTAGGGTGCGTATTTGTGCCTCTACGTTTAGGTTGTTTACGTAAGTTTCTTGCTTCCCTTCCGGGTTAAGTTTGAAAGAAATATGAATATTTCGCAGGGCTTTTTGTACTTCAGCGGTATTATCCCAATTCACTTGGTGATGGATGAAATAATGCGTTACAGCGCGGTACATCGCTCCGGAATCTATATAAACGTAGTTAAGTTGTTGTGCTACGCGCTTTGCAGTAGTACTTTTTCCGCAGCCTGCGTGGCCATCGATGGCAATAATGATATTCATGTATACGTAACAGTTAGTTAATGTTTGGCAAATATAAATGCGGATTTTTCAAGAAATCGCCGTTTTAATGTTAAGGATTATTTGATAAGTGTTAATAGAAAATCGAAAAACGCCTAAATGCTTGAACGGGAAAACGTTGAGAAATCGCAAAGAAGTGGGAATGTTATGTTCAAATTAAACTTACCTCTTATGCAAAGTATTTAAGAAAGGAAATCTTTACGATAGGCAAGATAAATTTATGTTGGCTCGCCAAGAGCTGTATACATTTTGCCTTACATATAGTTTATGCGGATAATGCGTTATTGTGAATTGGTTAGTAAATTTGTCCCATGAAAAACATCCGTAATTTTTGCATCATTGCTCACATAGACCATGGTAAAAGTACTCTTGCCGACCGCCTGTTGGAAAAGACGCAAACCATTAGTGAGCGTGATATGAAAGAGCAATTGCTCGACAATATGGACCTTGAACGCGAGCGTGGTATCACCATTAAATCGCATGCGATTCAAATGGTTTATAAGCACGAAGGAGAAGAATACATTCTTAACTTGATTGATACACCGGGGCACGTTGATTTTTCGTATGAAGTATCGCGCTCTATTGCCGCTTGCGAAGGAGCTTTGCTTATTGTAGACTCCTCTCAAGGTATTGAGGCACAGACAATTTCGAACCTTTACCTCGCTCTTGAACACGACCTTGAAATCATCCCGGTACTCAATAAGATTGATTTACCGCACTCCATGCCCGAAGAAGTATCCGATCAAATTGTAGATTTGATAGGAGGCGATTATGACGATATCATTCGCGCCAGTGGCAAAACAGGCGCGGGGGTTGATGCTATTTTAGAAGCCATCATAAAGCGAATTCCGCCACCAGTGGGCGATCCTTCTGCTCCACTTCAAGCGCTTATTTTCGATTCTGTATATAATTCATTTCGTGGAGTAGAAGTGTACTTCCGCGTATTAAATGGTAGAATCCAAAAAGGCGATGAGGTTAAGTTTGTCAATACAGGCAAAACGTATTTTGCCGATGAAATTGGCGTATTAAAACTTAAGCAAGAACCTCGTAAATCCATTTCAGCAGGCGATGTAGGGTATATTATTTCGGGTATTAAAACCGCTAGCGAGGTAAAAGTAGGCGATACGATTACCCACGCAAAAAACCCTTGTCAGAAAGCTATCCAAGGTTTTGAAGATGTGAAACCGATGGTATTCGCAGGGATTTATCCGGTGGAAACCTCTGATTTCGAAGATCTACGCGCCTCCATGGAAAAACTTCAGCTCAACGATGCTTCATTGGTATGGGAACCTGAAACTTCAGCTGCCTTAGGGTTTGGGTTCCGTTGTGGTTTCCTCGGTATGTTACACATGGAAATCGTACAAGAACGGTTAGAGCGCGAATTTGATATGACGGTAATTACTACCGTGCCTTCGGTACAGTATCATGCGTATTTAACTAAAGAAGATGGGCTTGTGAAAGTAAGCGCCCCTTCTGAACTCCCTGACCCGAATTTATTAAATCGTGTAGAAGAGCCTTTTATCAAGGCGGCAATTATTACCAAAGCCGACTATATTGGGGCAATTATAACTTTATGTATGGAAAAACGAGGTGTGCTGATTGACCAAGTGTACCTCACTGCCGATCGTGTGGAACTTCGCTTTGAAATGCCTTTGGCTGAAATTGTATTCGATTTCTTCGATAAACTCAAGACCCTTTCTCGAGGATACGCTTCTTTAGATTACGAACTGATAGGCTTTAAATCTTCCAAACTTGTCAAATTAGACATTATGCTGAACGGCGACCGTGTCGATGCTCTATCGGCTATTGTGCACCGCGATAAAGCATATGATTGGGGGAAGCGCATCTGCGAAAAGCTTAAAGAATTGTTGCCTCGTCAGCAGTTTGAAATAGCCATTCAAGCTGCAATTGGCACAAAGATTATTGCACGAGAAACTGTAAAAGCCCTTCGTAAAAATGTAATCGCAAAATGTTATGGGGGCGATATCACTCGTAAGCGTAAACTTCTCGAAAAACAAAAGAAAGGGAAAAAGCGCATGCGCCAAGTGGGGAATGTCGAAATCCCCCAAGAAGCATTTATGGCAGTATTAAAGTTAGATTAATTCACGAGAAGAAAACGGCAATAAAAAAAGTCCTCTTTTATGTAAGCAAAGAGGACTTTCTCGTTTCAAGAGGCAGTGCTGCCCTTAGTTTCGATATGTATGCTTACGGTGAAATACCTGATTTGCCATACCCCCTACACGGTACTGACTGCCATCAAACGAGAAGGGCGCTTCAAAAATTAGAGAGATTTCAAACGCCTGTGAGCGCGTGTACTTACTTTTAGCAGCAGGCATGTAACTGAACACCCCACCGAACCCAATCAGGTTATTGCGAAGCCCTAGTGAAAGCATGGCAGAATTATATGGATTTGTTGCACTTGACTGCAACAAGTTGCCTAACCAAAAGCCTGCCGTAATACTCCACTCGTACAAGTCGTGGTTAGGAACATTAATTACCGAACCAAACGATAAATCGCTATTCACTCCAAATTGAGCGGCTTGTTGAGTACCCTGCGAGATGTATCGAATTTCAGGATAAAACCAAATAGGGGCATTCGGTATATGCATTCGGGCTGCCATATTAAAGGCTATCCGCATAGGCAGCAAACGATTACCCCCTAAAGAAGTGATGCTTCCTACCCCCGGCAGTCCGAGGTGGTCTACTGATAACCCCGCCCAACCATACAAATGGTTAAACACTACACCGGCGCCTACTCCTATGAAATTAAAATCCTGCACTTCAGACGATAAAATATCGGCAGAACTTAGAACATCATCGTTATATAGGGAGAGTTGATCTAAGAAAAGATACTCATCAGCTAAGCGATGTTGTACGTATTGCGCTCTAATTCCAAAGCGCAACATATCGTTTTTAGTACGGTAACTCACAGCTCCTCCCAAATAAGTGCCTGTAAACACATCCATATCGTTTGTACTGATTGTACCGGCGATTCCCAACCCTGCAGCTTCAATGTTTGCTTCGCCGTATACTAGCGCAGAATTTGAAATGATTTCAGAACCTAATTGCTGGTTTCGATACGCAACTCCTAGACGAAAATTCGGAGTGTTACCTGCCATTGCAGGGTTGATATGCACAGGCGCGGTGAACCATGCTTGCCCAAAATAGGGGTCAGTTTGTGCAAAACTGAAACTCCAGAGGAGTAATATGCTAAATGTGGTATATATTTTTTTCATTATGTATGATGATTTTCAATGATAAGAAAGAACCGTTTATAGATTTACTCCTGCCTGAGTTCGAGGATTCCTTGAATGGCCTGTCGCAGTGGGATGAT
>CAYMYI010000078.1:0-19728 GCA_964394585.1 uncultured Roseobacteraceae bacterium | reverse complement strand
GACGCCAGATTTTCATTCTGGTAGCACGGGTTCGATTCCCGTACGGAGTACAAAAAAGCCACTCAATTGAGTGGCTTTTTTTATCTCTTCTCAAAGCACTTTATTTTTCTTCATCGTACCCTTCTGGGCGTTTCCAACGTTGGGGTGCCGCAGGTTCGGGCTTGAACTCAAAAGTATTTTCTTCTAGGAGTTTTAACGCTGTTTCTACGGCTTTTTCTAACTGCGGATCTTTACCGGCAAGCACTTCTTTGGGGGTTTGAAGTACCTCAATATCAGGTGCAATTCCCTCGCCTTCTACGGCCCAATTGCCTTCTAAATCGAAGAATCCTCCACGAGGGGCTACCATTCTGCCACCATCGATGAAACGAGGCGTATCCCATGTTCCTACTAGCCCTCCCCATGTGCGCGTACCTACCAGCGGGCCAATCTGCTTTTGCTTAAACATGTAGGGGAGTAAATCGCCGCCGGAACCGGCTCTTTCGTTAATAATCATCACTTTTGGCCCCCAAATCCCGGCGATAGGTGTAGTCCAAGGGCGTTTATCGTTGGCTTTGCTATTAAAATATCCAAAAGGTTCGCGCGTCATGATGTCGATCATATAGTCTGCAGCGGAACCTCCTCCATTATTGCGTTCATCAATCACAACGCCTTGTTTGTGTTGTTGCGCAAAATAATAACGGTTAAAGTTGGAAAAACCTCTGCCACTCGTATTGGGCACATACACATAGGCGAGTTTTCCATCGGAAAGTTCTTCTACCTTGCGTCGGTTACTTTCCATCCAGTCGATAGTGCGAAGCTGGGCTTCACTGCTTACAGGCTTCACAAGCACTTCTCGTGCCCCTGCCATTGTGGGTTTATCGTTTACTAAGAGCCGAATAACCCTACCGGCGGTTTGTTCTAAGTGCTGATAAACGTTATCGGTTCCGGCAAGGGGTATTCCGTTGATGGCAAGCAAGTAATCGCCTTCATTCACCTGAAGCCCGGGGATGGCAAGCGGTGCTTCTGCATCTGGGTTCCAGCTCTCTCCGGTATAAATTTTCTGAATTTGGTAGTACCCTTTGTTGAGGGTAAAATCGCAGCCTAACAATCCAACAGGAACATAATCGAGGTTGGGCATATCGCCTCCCGACACGTAAGAGTGTCCAACGGCAACTTCGCCGCTGAGAATATCGACCACATAATTCAAATCGGTACGGTGGCGTACATGGTCAATCCACGGGGCATACCATTCATACACCTTATCCCAGGGTGCACCGTGTACATTATCTACATATAAGAAATCGCGCATGTAGCGCCATCCTTCTTTTAAAATTTGCTTATACTCTGCCTTTGGGTCAATTTTAATGCGCACATCTACTGTTAAGTTGTCATCAGGCTTGGGTTTACCTTTGGTGCTGGCAAGCCCCCAACTGTTGCCTTTGCGGAATAACGTGTGCTTGCGATTTGCACTGGTAATCATGGTTGAAACTCCTTCGGCATAGTCCTCAGGCTTTTGTTTTTCAACATCGTATTGATGGATTTTCAGCCCACGCTCATTCGGGATACTTTCAGCGATGAACACTTTATGTTTAGGAGCCGCTACTAAACCCACATAATTACGTGGGGGTAACGATAGTGCAATGGTCAGTGCAGCAATACCTTCTTTATCAATTTGAACAGAAACGTCGTCGTCTTTTTCTTTTTTATCATCCTCTGTGGTTTCCTCATCGCTTTTCGGAAGTGTAGGCGAAGGCGTTTCTTTCGATAAAATCAAGCAATAGAGGCTACGGGTAACTTGTGGGTCGTACGAGCTCATATCGAGCCAACCCGACTGCAAGCCGTAATCGGTACTAGCCAAAAAGTATAAAAACTTGCCGCTTTCGTCCCACACAGGAGTAATAGCATCTGCCATCCCGTCGGTAAGCTGTATTTTTTCTCCAGTGGCGATGTTGTACGCAAAGATAGCCTTAAAATGACTCTCGAGTTGGCGTGCATAGGCAATCCACTGGCTATCGGGCGACCACACCGGGTTCATCGCTCGGTTAGGGTGTGCATATCGGTCGGTATCTACTTTTTTGGCATTTCCGGTCGCCACTTCCACAAACCACAAGTTATAGTCGGTATCGGTATAAGCGATAAGCTTTCCATCGGGCGACCAATCGGGCTGGAAGTAAAAGGTCGGGTTGGGCAACGCATAACTTTGCTGATTTTCTCCAAACTGATCGGCAACAACAAGCTGATACTCGCCGCTGGCATCAGAGAACCAAGCAATCTTATCGCCCTGTGGCGACCACGCCGGATAGCGGTCGGCAACCCCTGGTGTGTTGGTTAGATTTCGCCATGTGCCTTCTTCTTTCGGAATGGTGAAAATTTCACCTCGATACTCAAAAACAGCACGTTTTCCATTAGGCGAAAGGTAGGGGTTTTCCAAATTGTTGGCACGTACGTTTTCCCAGCGTATGCGGGCAAAATTCATATCGCCTTTTACGTGAATTTCTAATTGTGTGGCTTCGCCATTTTCCGGGTTTAAAAGATGCAGGTAACCTCCTTGTTCGTATACAATGCGATCTGCACATGCATCTAGGCTTTTGATATCAAATTTTTTGTGGAAAGTGATTTGCTTTTCGGCTTTTGTAGTAGGATCGAACGACCAGATATTGCTGGCGTAATCTCTTTCTGAAAGATAATACACTTTGTTTTTAAACCATACCGGATCGAGGTGGCGTTCCTGATCGAGCTGTGGAGTACGGATGAGTTCTTTGGTTTTCATGTCCACAATCCAGATAGGCATAGCTTGCCCACCTCGATAATTGCGCCATTCCGGATCCCAAAACGTAATCGGTACGTAGGCAATGTGCTTTCCATCAGGAGAGATTTCCCCAAAAGCAGCGCGAGGTATCTCTACTGGTTTGGGTAAGCCTCCCTCGCGCGAAACCGTAAAAAACTTGTTGGTTTGCGTAGGCCTGCCTTCCCTACCCGAGCGAAAGAGGATTTCGCCGTCAGGTGTCCAGCCTTGCACATAATCGCCGGAAGGGTGATAGGTGAGGCGTTGTGGAGAGCCTCCCTCGGCAGGAATTACGTACACATCGGTATTTCCATCGTATTGGGCAGTAAAGGCTATCCATTTCTCGTCGGGCGAGTAGTGCGGGAGCGATTCGTACCCTTCGTTTGAAGTGAGCCGAACCGCATCGCCTCCCTGGCGCGGCACTTGCCATAAGTCGTTTGCGTATACAAAAACGATGTGCGACGACGATACCGTAGGCTGGCGAAGTAGTCTGGTGCCTTGGGCGTACAGATTCCAAGGCAAGAGCAAAACAAGAGTGAGTAGATAAATGCTTTTTTTCATCATCATAATCTAAAAGTTTCGTGAAATGATTTTGCTCTACAAGTTACGGAAATCCGATGGTAGACCGATGCTTTCCCCTGCAGGATAAGATAGACTCCTGCCGTCTAAATAATGATGATGAGACGAAAACCACCTACCGGCGAAGTGTTTTTTTAGGCTTTGGCACTACTTTTTGCCGTACCAATGCCGAGATTACCATAAAACCAAAGAGGAAAGCGGCAAGCCTACCGAGGTAGTCGCCATAGCGCGCATAGAACGTAAGCGTATCGCTGGCGGTTACCGTGCCGTTTAGTGCAATCATTTCGTCGTAGTTGGAAAGCTCCATACCATAGCCCCGAGGGTCGATAAAACCGGAAACCCCAGTATTCGCCGCACGTGCTACGTAGCGCCGAGTTTCAATGGCACGAAGGCGGGCGTAATCGAGGTGCTGACGGTAGCCGGGCGTGTTGCCCCACCAGCCGTCGTTGGTTATTACAAAAAGGATGTTGGCCCCTTTTCGCACAAAATCGGTTACATATTCTCCGTATACCGATTCGTAACAGATAAGGGGTGCTACACCAATACTATCGGTACTGAAAAACACTTCGGCTTCTTCTTGGCTTCCTAGCCCTCCGGAAATTCCTCCAAAATTCAGCATAATAAATTTCAAAATCTTAGGGAAAGGGACGGTTTCCGCTCCAATTACCAATTTCGATTTTCGGTAGAACTCAAGTTGCTGTGCCTGATCGATTAACATGGCAGCGTTAAAATAATCGTAATACCCTAACCCTTTGCTGTAGCGCGATGAGGGTGTTTTGGGTGAGTCGCCATATACTTCGTAGGTATCAAGCCCTGCGACTAATGCCGTATTGGGGTATTGCGACATGAACCTATACACACGCTGAATTTGTGGGTCGCGCAGTGCCTGAATCTCCAATACTCCCTTGTGTAGCGCAGTTTCAGGCCATGCTACAAACTTTGTGTTGGGGGTGAGTTTTTCTTTGGTTAGTTGTAAAAAACGCTCTACTTGTTGCTCATAGGGGACATGCGTTGTTGTGTTCTGTTCCCTTGTTTTTGCGTTGTAGGTGAATTTTTCGGTGTAACAATCTAAGTTCGGTTGCACTACGACTATTTCTACCGGTTCGCCTGTAGGAGGTTCATACTGCCATACCAACAAATACGAAAACGCTAAAGGAGCTAATAAAGCCGCTATAGTGGGGAATAATCCGCGTTGGGTTTGCAGCCAACTTGCTACGCCAGCATTTACTACCAAAACCCACAAAGTGCCCCCAAACGCTCCGGTGTACTCGTACCATTGCACCCAATTGGGCGTTTGTGCAAAGGCATTTCCTATATTTAGCCACACCCACGAGAAATCCCAATGCAAGTGGAGGTATTCAAAGCTCATCCATGCAAACACAAAAACAAGGTATCCGAATTTATTGCTACTCCATTTTTTGGTAAGGTGAAAACCAAGCATGGGGAAGGTCATCAATAAGGCATTTACCCCCCAAGCCGCCAATGTGGTAGTCCCTGAAGCATTCCACAGCCACCAATATACGGTGATGTTCCAAACCACGAAGGCTAAATAGCTGTACAACCATAGTTTTAGCAAGCTCCGCTTGATATTGTTTTGGTACAAATGGTGCTCTACAAGCAGCAGAGGCACAAAGCCGATAAATCCGACAATGGTAAAAGGACTGTACCAGGCAATACCAATTAAAAAATCCGGAAAGTAAAGATAGCGCAATTCTGACGGCAGGGGAAGGCGCCTGCAATAGGGTTTTCAGGTGTTCCATACAGTAGCGTAGCAGGTTGGCATTAATAGTCTTCTTCGAGTTGTTCTAAAATATCGGCAAGATGATCAAAGTCGTTATGTCCTAGCTTAATTTCTTGCCCCGGATTTAAGGCAATTCCTTCGGGCTGCACACGCTCTAGCACTTCTAACACATTGTCTTTATCAATGCCAAAGGCAAGAAAGATTGAGTATTCGCTTGCCATGTTGCGGAAATATGTTTGGGTGGCTTCATCCAAGTGTTCTTCAGAGCTTACGATAAAAAGCTGAACAGCCGTTTTAAGGCAGCTGAGCGTAGTTTCAAACCATTCTCGGTGTTGAGTACTGTAAGAAATCGGCAAAATAAGAGGCAATTCCGTCTGTGTTTGGGCTTCGCCTAACTGCTCTACTTGAGCGAGTTGAATATATTTAGCAGGGAACTCATCGAGTGCAACCGGGTTATTGTTTGATAGCTCAGCGACAAAATCAACCCCCGATAACCAACTGGTAATTTCCTTCAATTGCTCTGGAGGCAGCGCGTTTTCTCCATTTACAGGAAAGCCTATCATTTCGACTCCCATGCCGGCGCAGTAGCGGGCATCGTGTAAATTCGTAATTCCGTTTACTTTTACGCGGGTCTTCAGTTTCATAGTCAGTTTGGTTTTTGTCTGCAAGTTACCGCCTTCCGACCACTTTTAATGCCTGTTTTTTCTGATTGATTATGTGATAGCCCTCGTAATAAGGCGTAGGAGAAGGAGTCTGGATTTTTCCATTCACCTTAATGTCCAACCCGGACATTTCAACCTCTACTCGAAAAAGCAGGTTTTGCCAACCAGCTGTTTCGTTTTTAGCTAACTCTTCGTTGAGCGCTTGTGTGAACACATGATAGAACACTCCTCCTTTTTCGTTATTGATATACGCTGGCAACCCTTTGGCACTAGCACATACAATTACATTGGCTTCGGTGCCGAAAAGTTCTTTGTAGCGTTGTTTGGGTTTAAGTTCTCCTCGCCCAATGCCAGGGGCGAACGCAAGCGCATCGCTCGCTTGGTTGCAGCATTCGCCAATTACAAGCTGCATTTTAGGACGTTTTGAAGCAATTTGTTCAGCAATATTTTGCAAATTGAACAGAATACCTCCTTCGTTTTGCGAAAAAAGCAAATTGGGCCATACAGATTTTGAAGCGGCTTCCCCATGCCCTGAGTAGTAAAAGATGACAGCATCTTCTGCCGTTACCGTTAAGTTTTCCAGCGTTTGCTCCAGGTTCTGCGTAGTGCAATCTTCCCCTGAAAAATAATACGGTTGTAGCGTTAGGTCAGCATTTTGTGCAATTTCTTGTAGCAGTTGGCGGATGTGGTCGTAATTGGCTTGGCAACCCTCGCCAATGCGTTCTGCCTTTGTATCGGCAAATACAATAGCGTGCAATGTTTGCCCCGAGACGGCAAAGCTCCACAATAGACACAGTAAAGTGCAGAGTAGTTTCATAGAAATGTATATAGTTTTTTTGAAATGATTACTTGTTTTCTTTTTTGAGTGGAGGTCGGTACTCTAAGATGAACCCACCATTTAAAAGAGTTTCTGTAGAAATATCGACTTCTTGGTAATAACCTCCTCCTGAGAGGATACTCACTTTTACCGTATTGTTGCCTTCAGTCCCGTTGGAATGCGCCAATATCTTCAGCACGTTTTGCCGAGTAGTGTCTAAGGCTACAAGGTGCGTTACCTTTTGCCGAGTGAGCCCATGGTAGGCTAAAATCACTTCATCGTTCCATAAAGCTGAAACGGTATCACCATCTATACGGTCAAAATCCCAAAACGACAACAACACTTCGGGCGAAGGTACTACTACCGGTTCTGGTTGTAAGTAGCTTTTCCGACTGTTGAACAATGCGCGCAATGCTGTGTGCTTTGTGGCAGCTCCTTGCGCATTGGTAGTATCGGCACAAAAGCGCGTGGCGCGTTCCTCCGCATTAAAATGTGCGGGGTAATGCTGCAACTTCTGCACATACCCTGTTTCAGATGCCGTAAAGGTAACCTCAAGGGGTTGGGCTAACAGGTTGAAAATTGCATTTATGCGACTCCCCACCAATTCACACCCCTGATAAAGAGATAGCGTACACCCTTTCATTTCCAGTATAAGCGTTTGAGAGTGTAAAACAGAAAGATTCGTATAAAACAACACAGAATCTACCTTGCCTTGTAAATCGGTTCGTTCAATTCTGAAAGATTCTTCCGTAGCAACAAACAGGTATTGAAGTCCTAAACTCGATAAGGTAAATAGGGGTTGTCGGGCATCTTTAGTTCGAAAAAACTCAATCGCAAGGGTAAAGTGGGCGGCATTGAAGGGCAACGTATGTGTTCCCTGCTCTGTGCTATTCAACACTTCCCAATCGGTTATGCGAACCGGCTGATATGGTTTTGCAAATTCAGTATTTTCTTCTTGTGAGCTGTCGGCGGGTTGGGGAGCACTTGCTAACTCATCGGGGGTTTGGGTAGAAGATATCGGTAAGTACGAAAGCAGAAATTGTTGGCTGCAATACGACCGAAATTCAGCGGTGCTTAATGGGTGATGAAACCCCATAACTTCATCGATATTCCCTAAAAAAGGTTGGTTTTCCCTGTTATTCCCTATCAAAACGGTTTTGTCGGTATTTCGTGCAAAAAGAAGAGTAGGGAACGGAATGGTAAGGATTTCTTGGCAACCAATTGCTAATGTAAACATACAACGTTCTACTCGCCAACTCAAGGCTTGCCATATTTTCTGGCTTGTGTTTGGGAGCAATGCATAGGCGGTCTTTAGTTCATTATTTTCTGTTGAAAATTCAATGCCTACTGCTCCTTTTTCTATAAAAATGGAAAATGTTCCGAGGCTATCGTTTACATGAAAGAGCGTTTGGTACGTCCGCACGTCATCATTTAATTGAAACCAAAACAAATATTGAACGTTTGCCGAGCGTGGTGCTACCGAAGACACCTCAATAGCGCCATTTTGTAGCAGAGCTATTCCATTTTTGCGGATTCCATTTTGTGTACGAAACTTCCCAAGCTGCAGCATCCCCGAGTTTATAAGCAAAGAGTCTGGTTCTTCAAACGTTAGCGCAAAGGCAACGGAAGAGTGCTGGGCTGCCAGAGGTATGGTAGGCAGGCAAGCCATAAGCCCTCCTAAAAGTATGGTATGGAAAAGCTGAGTGCGCATCGTTTAAAAATCTGCCAAGGTTTTTTCCCCTTTTCGAATAGCTTTTTTATCTTCTTCAGGGAGGTTAATGTATTTGTACACCTGCCCAATGCTCACAGTTCCTTCTTTCACAAGTTTTTTCGTTGCCGGGGTAAGTGTTTCATACATTTCAATGTTTTCGATGATTTTGTCAATATCACGTTGGATTACTTCAGGGCTAAGGAGTTTTTCCTCGTAGTAACGTCGGAGTTGTTCTAGCTTCTCAATTTTAGCATCAATGATAGCTTTTTCGCGCTCCAGTTTTTGCATTTTTTCAGTACTGGCGGTTTGCTCAGCACGCAGCCGCTCTCGCCGTTGCTCTAATGCTTGTTTCTCGCGTTGTTTGTGTTGGTAAAGACCGTTAATCCCTATTTGGATATCAACGCCTCGAAATTCTTTTCCTTTTTCCTCAAAAACTTCAGTTTGAAATTCTACCACTCCTCGGTTTCGCCCTTCTTCTACAAAGAACTGAGACAGTTTTTTCGCCTCAAGCACATCTAAAATTTGCTGATAGGCACAGTAAGCCCGCAAAAAGGCTAACATCTCGTTGTCTATTTTGCACTCACCATTGGCGAGTTCTACCCGTATTGCTTCTTTTTTTTCAACATAACCATACAACACGCGATAGTACGTTTCTTGGATAGGTTCGCCATAATAGATGAGGCAGTTGCGTAGAGGGGTACCATCGGCCTTTCCTCGAATTTTTAGGGTAATGCGGATGTCGTTGGCGGCATCTGGGTTACGCAGGGCAGCATATTGTTGGTTAAGCACTGCTTCGGTAATAGCCTCGGCAGCTCGTTGGATTTCTCCACTGCAATGGTCGCCCAACCGATAGGAAGTAAGATTCGGTGAAAACGTGGGGTCGGTTTCGGTGTTGCTCCGAACGAGGCGAATACCGTCGTTTGTGCCGGCAATGGGTTCGCTACTCCACACCGGATCGTTCGAGGGCACAAGGTTTTCTAACTGCCGAATCACTTTTTGGTAGTTTTGCAAACTTGCAGTTAGTTGCATTTCAGCTACCTGTTTTTCTTTCCCGAGCGTTTTAATTTTTTCGTCTAGCCGATCAATTTGCGTTTCTAAATCTTTCAACTTAGAAATTAATTCTTCGATTTGCACCACTACCGAATCTCTTTTCGCTTGCAGCAAGTCGATTTCCCCTTGTGTTTTACTGATTTCATCGCCAAAGCAGGTTTCTAAACGCTGGCATTGCTCGAATAGCCATACTTTATAGCCCCGACGCCCTTTGTATTTATCTTCGCCGGTTTCGTTGGCAAGGAAGTCGCCAATTTCTAACATCAGCATAATATCTTTTTTACTAAGCGGATGTTGCAAGAGCAGTTCGTAAGCTCCTTTCAGTTCTATATAGGCCTTTTCAGGGCTTTCAATTTGGGAACAATCGCACGAGTAAGAAACCGCTGCACTCCCTCTGCAATCTAAATGAAACTCCCCGATTACGGTTTTTAAAGCAGCGGGTGTTTCAAGCAACGCCACCCCTTCTTGGTTGAGCCGCGGTTTAATGCCCTTTTTCAGCGCTTCGCGAATGGCTTTTTGTTCTTCCGTAGGGAACACCTTGCGGTAAAACTTATAAAAAATTCCTACTTTGGGTTGCCGGACTTCTTCTGCACTTTTGTTGCGTTGCGCCATGCTTAAATGGGCATAGTGTAGCAAAACCCCTATTGCCAGTACACACAGAGCAATTTGCTGCCTAAATGTTTTTTGATCCGAGAGAAAAGACATACCAAAGCGGGTAGAGTTAGTTTTGTATAATACGCGTATATTTTTGTTTTAAAGATAAGACTTTTCCACTCGGTAAATCACACGAAGCATTTATGCCTATCGATCCGTTCTTTAGCGTTATCATCCCTACCCATAACCGTGCGCATCTGATTTCAAAAGCGATTGAAAGCGTGTTGGAGCAAACCGAGTCCCATTGGGAGTTGCTTATAATAGACGATGGCTCTACCGACAACACAAAATCCGTGGTTACTTCGTACACCGATGCGCGCATCCGATATATATATCAAGAAAATGCTGAAAGAAGCGCCGCTCGAAACCATGGAGTAGCCGTTGCGCGCGGAAAATATATATGCTTTCTCGATAGCGACGATTACTATTTACCGCATCATTTAGCAACCTTTCGAGAAGCCATTGCCAATGCAAAAAAAAACGATGCTCTTTTTTTTATTGATATTTTATTAGAAACCAATGAGCAACGTAGGCAATTTCCTAACCCTAGCATTTCATTTAGTAATGATGTCGAGCGGGTGTTGCAACTTCATTTAGGCGCATACCGAACGTGTTCTCCGCATAAGATTCTCTCTCAGTATCCATTTAATCCTGCTTACACCATTAGCGAAGATACCGATGTATGGACTCGCTTGGCACAACACCATCCTGTGATACATGTACCCAGAGCCACTTTAGTGGTGGTAAATCATGACAACCGTACCGTGGATAGGAGCAACACCACTTCTTACAAAAAAAACATTGCAGTAAAACGTGCCATTCTTCAACGCGATCGATCCTGGATTAGCCAACGTATACGCCGTAAAGTACTACACGATGCTTGGTTCAGCTTGGCGCAAAGTTACTTTCAAACCGGCAACCGATTCCTCATGGCTACCGCTCTACTGCGCTCAGCATGGTATGCCCCCCACCTGCGCTGGAAAGAAAAGCTCTACATGTTTTGGCGAGGCAGGGCATCGTGAAGAGAAACTAACCGACAAACAAGCGCATAATTCTTTGGGTGCGTTCCCGTAAATTTTGTGTTTGGCATAGTTGCCTTTATTTACCATGCCAATATGGCATATTAGAAGGCGTGGCATATCCCTTGAAAAGGGAAAGAAGTAAATCTGAATTTTAATATTATAACATAAACACAGAATATCATGGGAAAAATCATCGGTATTGACTTAGGTACCACAAACTCGTGTGTATCGGTTATGGAAGGTAACGAGCCGGTAGTGATTCCGAATAGCGAAGGAAGACGCACTACTCCTTCTATCGTTGCTTTCTTAGAAAATGGAAATGGGGAGCGTAAGGTTGGAGATCCTGCCAAACGCCAAGCAATTACCAACCCTACCAACACAATCATGTCTATTAAGCGCTTTATGGGGAAAAAATTCTCTGAGATTTCTTCTGAAGCGGAAACCATTTCATACAGCATTGAAAAAGGAACGAATGATACAGTTCGTGTAAAAATTGGCGATCGCCAATATACTCCTCAAGAAATTTCGGCAATGGTACTTCAAAAAATGAAGCAAACCGCTGAAGATTATTTAGGTACTAAAGTAACTGAAGCCGTAGTAACCGTACCAGCATATTTTAACGATGCCGAGCGACAAGCTACTAAAGAAGCAGGGGAAATTGCCGGCCTGAAGATTAGCCGCATTATCAACGAGCCTACTGCTGCAGCGCTTGCCTACGGCCTCGATAAGAAAACAGAAGATAAAAAGATTGCCGTATTCGACTTGGGAGGAGGTACGTTCGATATCTCTGTTCTCGAATTAGGCGATGGCGTTTTTGAGGTAAAATCTACCAATGGCGATATTCACCTAGGCGGTGATGACTTTGACCAAGTGATTATCAATTGGTTAGCAGAAGAATTCAAGAAAGACCACCCAACGATTGACCTTCGAAAAGACCCTATGGCAATGCAGCGTTTAAAGGAAGCTGCAGAAAAGGCAAAAATTGAGTTGTCCTCGTCTTCAAGTACAGAAATCAACTTACCCTACATCATGCCGATTGATGGCGTGCCACAGCACTTAGTAAAATCGTTGAGCCGTTCTAAGTTCGAGCAACTAAGCCACGATTTGGTGCAGCGTACTCTAGAACCTTGCCGTGCCGCTCTGAAAGATGCAGGACTAACCTCTGCCGATATTGATGAAGTGATTTTAGTAGGTGGTTCTACGCGTATTCCTAAAATTCAAGAAGAAGTAGAAAAATTCTTTGGCAAGAAGCCTTCAAAAGGAGTAAACCCTGATGAGGTTGTGGCTATCGGTGCGGCTATCCAAGGTGGTGTACTTACCGGAGAAGTGAAAGACGTATTGCTTTTAGATGTTACCCCGCTTTCTTTAGGTATCGAAACGATGGGAGGTGTATTTACCAAGCTCATAGAGTCTAACACTACTATCCCCACAAAAAAATCGCAGGTATTCTCTACCGCTGCTGACAATCAGCCTTCTGTGGAAATCCATGTGTTACAAGGCGAACGCCCCATGGCGAAAGATAATAAAACCATTGGCCGTTTCCATTTAGATGGTATTCCGCCGGCACCACGCGGCGTTCCGCAAATCGAAGTGATTTTTGATATTGATGCAAACGGCATATTAAATGTAACAGCCATTGATAAAGGCACTAATAAAGAGCAAAAAATCCGAATCGAAGCTTCTTCTGGTTTGAGCCAAGAAGAAATCGAGCGAATGAAAAATGAAGCAAAAGCCAACGAAGCAAAAGATAAAGAGGAGAAAGAGAAAGTAGAAAAAGTAAATGCCGCTGATTCCCTGATTTTCCAAACGGAAAAACAACTTTCAGAATATGGTGATAAACTATCAGAAGGCAATAAATCGGCTATTGAAGGTGCGCTAGGAGAGCTTAAAACAGCTCACCAAGCTCAAGATATTGCCGGTATCGATGCTGCCATGGAAAAGTTGAATACTGCATGGCAGGCAGCTTCTCAGGAAATGTACCAAGCTGCTGGCGCTGCTGATGGCTCTAGTGCAGAAGGTTCTACGGGCGATGCAGCCGGTGCAAGCGATGCCAAAGCTGACGACGATGTTACCGACGTGGAGTTTGAGGAAGTAGATAAAGACAAGAAGAACGAATAGTCGTTTTAGTAAAACCTATAAAAAGGCTGCTTTTTTAAGAGCAGCCTTTTTTGTTAGCCAATTACCAAGCTTTGGAAAGAGTCATCTCCAATGTACCAGGGCGATTTCTCTTGCTTTTGCCCTATCAGTCGCTGCCAAAACGAACGGTGCTCAGGAAATCTGTAAATAATAGCATGAGGAGGAGCTGAAAAAAAATAGCGTGGTTTCAACGTTTCTTCTTCAAGTATCAACCTGTGTATCTGCCCGAACAGCGCTTTTTCAGACATGGTAAGGATGAATGCATTGGAAAGATTCCCCGAAGTGCCTTCGTCAAAATGGAGCGGACTGACAAAAGGAGCATGGGTAACACGTGTTGCCTCAAGTCCTTCGATTCTAGCCCGATGGATTTCTTGCTCTATCAAATAATGTAACCTTACCCAATTGGAATGTTGGTGGTTACTCCGCCATTCGTTCTCCCCGGTGAGTTGACGGAGGATTTCTTGCTCTCCATCAGTTATTACCAATACTTTTTTATGTTTTATATGAATGGCTACGTTCAGCACCTCAGAAACTTGTTCTAATAATTCGGTAAGCGCTTTCCCTTTACTTGTTTCTTTTTCCAAAAACAAGATGGTTGCATCCGCTAAACTCATCTTCTTCTCTAGCCATAGAATATCGTGGGTATCTCCATCTAGCAGTGTGATTTTCCCTTCTAAAGGCTCATGTAGTGTTGGAAAAGCTACTTGTGCCATAAGCAGCTCCAACCCATCATTCGCTAAAAGCTTTAATAACGAGTAGTAAGCAGATGTTGGTGAAATGCCAAGAATTAATAGTTGCACAGCCTTACTTCTTTTTTTTCTTTTTCCGTTTGAAGATGCGTTTTAGTAAAGATGTTTTTTTCAAATCATCTTCGTAATAACCATATCCCGATTTACTTCCGTAGCCATAGCCGTAGCCATAACCGTAACCATACCCGTAGCCGTAGCCATACCCGTAGCCATAACCATAACCCCCGTAGCCGTAGGTATTCTTAAAATCTACAGAATTAAGAACAATCGATAAGTTTTTGAACTTCTTAGACTGCGCCAAATTATTGGCATTGTAAATAAAGTGAAGGCGAGAGTAATTAGCCCGAACTACATAAATAGGCAACGTAGCACGCGACATAGCAATAATTCCATCGGTTACAAGTCCTACCGGGGGTGTATCAAACACAATCACATCAAACTGTGCCTTAAGCGCTTCTACAAGGCTAGAAAAAGCATCAGACATAATCAGCTCGGAAGGGTTAGGAGGGAGAGGCCCCGCCGAAATAAATTTAAGTTCATCAATTGCAGAATCATGCAGGCAGTCTTCTACCTCACTTTTACCCACTAGAATAGAAGATACCCCTTCTGTATTCTCCACCCCAAACCCTAAGTGTACCTTAGGTTTCCGTAAGTCAAGGTCGAGTACCACTACTTTCATCCCTGACATGGCAATAATACCAGCTAAGTTGATAGCGACAAAGGTTTTGCCTTCGCCACTAATTGTAGAAGTTACACTGATGATTTTCTCTGATTTTGCCGTATTAAGAAAGTCAAGGTTTGTTCGGATTGAGCGCATTGCTTCACTAATGGAGGACTTTGGGCTCAGGTTCACTACCAACTGAGAATATTCCATAATCTGCTTATCGTACTTTGGTACTACTCCCAAGATTGGTGCGCGTGCGAGCCTTCCTACTTCGCGTAATCCGTTTACTCTGTTTTGGGTTACATACCGAATGAATACCAATACGATACAAAGCGTAAAGCCAATTCCTGCCCCAATTCCATAAATCACAGTTTTGACCGGCGCTATAGGAATTGTAGATGCACTAGAAGCTGAAAGTAAACGAAAGTTAGGGGTAGTACCTGCTTTCGAGATTTTCATTTCGATTACTTTATTGGAAAGTGTGCTTACAATGTTAGAGTATATGGACTTGCTAAGTTGTAAACGACTTAATAAAGGATCTTGGCTTTGGTAATCATAACTACCATTTTCAATTTCCACAATTTGCTCACTAAGATCGTTCATTACCTTACGCAAAATAGACTGTTGGTAACTTATGAGGGTAAACAGTTCCCACTTCATTTTTTCATAGGCATCCTGCCGCTGTTGCAAAGCAGAAGTCGTGCTTTTATAAGAAGCGCTTATACGTTCAATATCATTCTGTAAAGTTACAATGTTATCTACTACCGATTGAACTTGAGTATCTTTGGTTAACCCTGCTATAATCTGCAAATATGTTGTGCTAGAGTCGCTAAGTACGGCATCTACTACCCGATCGTAGTTACTCAAAAGCTGTTGGGCATCTTTGCGCTGCGATTCCAACGACTTTAACCGTGCAAATGCACTCTGAAAATCTTTTTCAACCGGAGCAAACAAGTTTTGCTTGTTATACTCAAACAAATCTTTCTCGTATTTTTCTAGGCTATCGCGGTTTCGGTTAATATCTACGTTTAGATACTGGATTGTTTGCTCAAAAACGCGATTTTTATTTTCAATCGATACCGACTCATACACTTTGGTAATTTCACGAATAATATCGATGGCTTTGCTTCGGTTGTTATCGTCAAATTGAATGTTGATCCGATTGGCATTTTGCGCAACTACACTAAGGTTTTGCCGGAAGTATTGAAAAAGGTTATTAATGCTGTTGATGGTAAGGTAGAATTGACCTTCCCGGTCTTGTGGGCGAAACCCAGCTCCTTTTACTATTCGGAAAGTAAAATCTTCTGCTGTAATGATTTCTCCAAATTTAAAATCCCCAATCGGATTCTTTTCTATAGAAAGGCTAAACCGATCTTCTTGAGCAGCATCGTATACATCCAGATAAAATCGTTGGTCGTAAAAACGTTCGGGCAAATTACCTATTGGTAAAATTTCAAAGGGTCTGCCCGGGTAGCGCTCTGTGCTTAGCACCTCTCCTTTTGCATAACAGCTTACATGCAGGTTTAGCGAGTCTACAACACGTTGGCAGATAAGTTTCGATCGGATAAGTTCGCGCTCTACTGCTACATTTACTGCATCGATGCCTTCGTCGAAACCGGTGGCAAGCTCTAAGCCTGCTAAACTGGAAGAACTCTTAAATTCGAGTTGGATGGTGGCCGATGCCCTGTAAATTTCCTTACTCCAACGGATATATAAATACGTAAGTGCCCCGCATGCTAACAAAATAAGAAACATGGGGATTAAGCTTTTGCGAAACACAAAAATGAGCTTCCCTAAATCAAACTCTTGGATGAAATCGGGCCCTTGCTGGGGCTTTTGCTGCATCCCACTAACGGTATTTTCCTGTTGGATTTCCTCCGGAGATTTTTCTGCCATAATGCATTAATTTCCGCCTAGCTGATCGAATAATAAGTATAACGTAATAACGCTGGTAACTGCCGAAATAATCGTGCTTAAGGGCGAAACGATTGTGTTTAAATCGACAAAGGCTTGTCGGTCGAGCCTACGGCGAGGCTCTACGTATACTACATCGTTGGGCATTAGGTCGAGGTTGGCTTGCCGTAATCCATCGATGGTAGTAAGATCTACAATCTGTACAGCGGTATTTTCCCCTCGCCCTCGGATAATTCTGATATTATTACCTTTCGCAAGCTGTTGGAAATTACCTGCCTGCTGAAACTGCTGCTGAGGATTACCGCCACCGCTTGCAGTGGCTAAAAGCTCAATCAAAGTCATGTTTTCTTCTCTGAGCGGAATTACTCGATCGCCCAAAGCTCCCATCAGTACAATACGCTTATTTAAATATTGCGTCATTACGTACGGGTCTTCATAAAACTCTCTATACGCTTTGGTGAGAATGCTATCGGCTTGGGTAAGTGTATAGCCTGAGAGCCTGATTTCTCCTACCATCGGTAGGGTTACCATTCCTTCGCTGTTCACCAAGTAGTTTTTAGGGCGTTGCATATTACCTGAAATAGGTAATGTACTGCCTGTATTGAAGTTTCCTACGGCACCGCCGGCAGCCTCGCCTGTTCCACCTTCAAACTCATTATTAGGGTCAATAAGCACTTCGCCTTTATTAGTAAACACAGAAATAGCAATGTAGTCCATGTTAGTGATTTGGTAGTTACGCGATGCCGATACGTAGGACTCATAAAAGGCAGGCAGATTAATGGAAGACTCCGTTTGAAATAATATCGTTTGTCGAAACGGTCCACACGACGATAACCCTATTAGTGCTACCAGAGGTAATACATAACGATACAGACAATGATTGTAATGATATATTGGTAAACTCATGCGATTTTTGCAGCGTAAACAGTTGAACAACTAAAATTAGTAACCTAGCGAATGGAGTACTATTGCAAAATATAAATCTACAGTATCCGCAAGTTAGTTTAACACAAATTAAGGGATTCCTAGTAAATGTCTTCCCCTAGTTAGTGCTAGTGCCGAACTTAAAAAACTGTGAATTTTCACGAAAACAAAGGGAGGGGCTCTAGTAGGACTGAGAGATTTCTGCCTGTAATCCTACCCATAACACTTGCATTTTTCTATAACTGTAAAAGGGGGTAACTACCTATTTTGCCAAACTGCACTAATGGGTATTCTTCCTCATGAATCGGGTAATCCCAACACTTCATTCGACGGAATAAACCGCTAAAAAAGGGTGTTTAGGTTGACTTAACTTTTTTACTTTCTTTTTTGGCAATTTCACAAATCAGCTAGCTATTAGTATTATCCTACGAGTACCTATGCACTTCGGTAAAAGCCTCCGATTTCTTAGGTATTAAATATTTCTTCAAACTCTAGCTCTGTAAGTTGCCTTATGCTTTTCACTAACCACCACAATACGCTAAACATAATCAAGGTTGAAGGCACTGCTATTACCGGAAAGCTAAGGGCATTCATTTTACCTAATTCCTCGTTAAATGCGGCAGTACCGGGGGCACTTACTAAGATATACTTAGCAAGCCCATAATTAAGAATTGCCGAAAGTAAAAACGATAGCGCAATAAAATAGGAAGATTTCAGCAACCGTTTCTCAAACCGCTGCGTGTTGTTCCGTTCTTCGAGGCGCGCCTCTATTTTTTCGATATTGAGTACTTGCTCATTATAAAGCAGCTTTTTGACAAGAGGAAACGGAGTCCACATAGAAATGATTACTGCCGAGCCAAGCACCAAAGGAACAGCGGCTTCTTTCACGGCAATCCAATGAGGGTCAAGTTCCAAAAGGCCCATTATACCGGTGAGCATAATGCTTGCAAAACCAAGGACAGAGAATAAGTTAACTTTATGTTGCCGAGTGAAATCGTAAATGCCATAGCCTATAGGAAAGGCAAGGGCAACTACCAAGCCCTTCACCGGTCCTAGGTATTCATCGTTACTCAGTTTCATTAAAATGACCGTGGGTATTACGATGTTAATCAATAAATTGAGTAACGGGCTTTCTTTTTTCTTTTCTTGCGCCATAACGTTTGAAGGAATCCGATAAAACAGATTGTAAAACTACGATAAATGGGCGGGTTCGATATTATGTACATGCCTTTTCTTTCATTTCTATAAGCCCTTTCCCAGCATCAAGAGCTACTTCTATGCCTAATGGCAGGGTATATTTATCTTTAATATGCCCAAACGGACTTCCGAAAAAGCACGGAATGTTCAGTGGCTTTAAGTTTAACAAGAGCATTTCTTTAAGTGTAAAAGTATGTTCTTTATCTTCCGGTTCGCAGTCGTTACACGAGCCAAACACAATCCCGTTCACCTGATCGAGCACTCCCGCCAACTTTAGGTGCGTTAAATACCGATCGATTCGGTATACATCTTCTCCAATATCTTCTAAGAAAAGGATGGCTCCTTCCATATTGGGCAGATATTGCGTTCCTACCAAAGAACTCAGCACGGTAAGGTTCCCTCCCACCAAGCGCCCGGACGCTGTTCCTTCACGGATGGTAAAGCGCCCTTTTTCTACGTCTTCAGAACTTTCGGGGCTTCCGTCCCATTTCGCTTTTTTATTTTTAATCAGAACTGTTTCGAAATACTCTGTGGTGAACTCATTCCACTCTGACATCCCATTAGGCCCATGAAATGTAACAAGCCCGGTTTGTGCATGGATTCCCAAATGCAGTGCAGTGATATCGCTGTAACCAAGGAGTATTTTAGGATTGTTACGAATAAGCTCATAGTCCAAATTAGGTAGCAAACGGCCACTCCCCCAACCTCCCCCTAATGCAAAAATGGCATCTACTTCAGGGTCGGCAAACATGGCGTGTAAGTCGTCGAGCCGTTCAGCATCGGTACCAGCATAATACCCATGCTCTTTAAAAATGGCTTTCCCCTTTTTCAGTCGGTAGCCCTTTTCCTCAAAATCGGTAAAGAACTTTTCGGCACTTTCGGGGTTACGGATAAACGAAGCGGGCGCTACAATTCCCAAAGTAGCCTCCTTCTTCAAAGGTTTGGGTTTCAACAGGGCTCGTTTGGGCTTTTGTGCACTCAACGCAAAAAAAGCGGGCATACTCACTGCCGCTACTCCTGCAATCTTAAAGAAACTTCGGCGGGGGAAAGTAGTCATCCGTTCTGGTAGTTTAGGTATTACAATGCAAACTAAGAGTCTGTTGGGAAATTTTATTTTGTTGTTTTGCCAATTCGCCAAAGCGAC
>CAYMYI010000077.1:0-19731 GCA_964394585.1 uncultured Roseobacteraceae bacterium | reverse complement strand
CCCTCAAGATGGCGTGTCTACCAATTTCACCACGTGAGCTTAATTTGGGTTGCAAAATTAAATAACTTCCCAAAAACTAACTAACATTTGCATTGCTTTGCTAATTAATTTTTGGGAAGCTCCCTTGCGCTTATTGAGCGTTGGCGTTATCTACAATTTCAAGTAATTCTACTTCAAAAATAAGCGCAGCATTCGGCTTAATTTTTTCACCTGCCCCTCTTTTGCCATATGCCAAGTCGGATGGTAGATAAATTTTCCATTTAGACCCTACTTTCATCATTTGAAGGGCTTCAGTCCAACCTGAAATTACTCCACTTACCGGGAAGGTAGCTGGCTGATCGCGTTCCACAGAACTGTCGAAAACCGTTCCGTCAATCAATGTACCATGGTAGTGCGCTTTAATAGTATCATCAATAGTAGGTGAAGCCCCATCACCTTCAACTAGTACCTCGTATTGCAAACCACTTTCAGTTACTTGGATACCTTCTTTATTTTTGTTTTCTGCTAAAAATGCTTCTCCTTTTTCCTTTTCCTTTTCTGCGGCAGCATCCATTTGCTTTTGGTAGAACACTTGCAGGATACTCATTACACTATCTTCAGAAACTTTCAATTCTTTACCATTGAGCTTATCCATCACACCTTGCACAAAAGCATCTTGATTAACTTCGTTAAAGCTCTGGCTTTCCATGTTCATAGCTGTATACACTCCGTAAGTGTAAGCAATTTTGTGGTCTTCGTTGTTGGCTACATCAATATCAGCAGTCTGATTGCCAGTTTGGTTACAAGCAGCAAGCACGACTCCTAAAGTCGCTGCGCCCATCCATGATTTTAGTCGCATATTGTTTGTATTGAATTATGAGATAAAGTTTAAAACTGCGACAAAACTAGTAAATTATTTATCGTTTTTAGGCTCATCATCGGAAACCTCTTCAAAGTCGATATATTCTCCTCCTTTAAAGTTAGAATGCCGCTGAGCCTCTTTATCGCTTACTTGTATGTCTACATCACCATAGCGGAAATGTTGCTTTCGAGCAGAAGTTTTGGAAGCTCTAGGCTCTTCACCCGCTAGTAAACGGATAATCGAAAGGATACGCCCAAAGAACCGGGCTATAATAAAAATGATGACGAAGGATATAATCAGAAATTTAATCATGCTGCGAGAATACTATTTTTAGGGCATGTTTGAAAACAAACTATGCCCTAAAAACAGTGAGTAACCATAGAGTGTTTCAACGTTAGAAATCGAGTAAGTACAAATGATACCGTTCAATTACTTGCTTTAGCAGATTGCCGTAAATGGGTAAGGTAGCATACCCAACTCCCCCTTGTTTAGACGACCCAATCATTTCTGCCCAAGCTCGGTAATCTTTCCCTTTAGTAAACAGCGGAGCGTAGCGAGTTTGGTTACTCAAATGCAAAGAGTGTGCTCTAAACGACTCCCACGCTGACTCGTAGGTACGAAAGCTGTCTTTGATTTTACATCGATACATTGTAGTACCATGAAGTGTTATCTTTTCCTTCGAAAGAATTTTGTGAGTATTTCGCTTGAGCTCTTCGAGTGTGTAATACTCAAGGGTAGTAAGCTCGGCTCCCTCTACTGCCTTAGCTTTAATACCGAAGAAGTTGTTATGTTGCACCTTTGTACCATACGCCGTTTCTAGTGCAGCTTGCCCTAATTTGATAGAAGCAGGTATGTTAAATTTCGCTTGTTCCATTAAACTGGTTTCCAGAACGCGTAATGGAAGGGAATCGGTAAAGAACTGATAAACATGCGGGGCAACATCGAGTTTGGGCAAAACAGTTTCTATAAAAAGCTCACTGACTTTCCTGTTTAGCGATAATAGTGCCTCGTTGCTTAGTTGGTCGACACGCGCTACTTTCTCTTCAATCAGGTATTGCGATACCATCAGTTGCTTTTTCACTAAGAAAGATTCTTTGAACGAGGCAGATTCGGCAAGAGACTTTTCTTCAAGGGGTTGCTCTGCAAAAAGGATGTTGTTTTCTTCTGATTGCCTATTTGCCAAAGAGGCATCACTAACAAACATACTTGCGGAGGCAGGCTCTGCGACATACACTACTTTAGGCTCTGCCCCTATTTCCCACCACGATTGGGCAACGAGGAATACCAGAAGCAGGAAAATGCTCCACACTAATTTCGGGTTGATGATAAAAACGTACTGCCTGCCTTCTAGGCGAAAGCCAAGACCTTCTTTGCCATAGTAGAGATGGACAGGCTGTTGCTGGTAACGGATAGGTAATTTCATGGGATTTGGGGTTGTAGGGTTTTCATGATTTAGGTGGCGTTCTTGCCATTTTGATGGAGATAACAACGCCGATACAATTTCAGGTTCGCGCCAATATGACAGGGGTGTTGGTAATACGTTCGTTGATTTCATAGCTCAAAAGGGTTACGGTTCACAATCTCTTTATGCTTATATATTTGACTTATTATCAATTCCATGACACAAATATACAAATATGTTTATTTTATAAACAAATAAAATGTTTAGTTTATGAGCTATTTATTTTTACTTATGTCAAGGTATTAGTATATCATATCTTACTGACAGCAGTACTTTGCTTTCCCTGTTTTTGGGCAGCGTTCCGTAAGGCAAAAAAAACTCCCAAGCTGCTTGCTTGAGAGTTTTCTAAATGCACTTGTACAGTTCTTATCGGCTTTGTTGCTCGTCCCAGTTAACTTCTGACTGTGGTCTTGCTAACTATGTAAAAACCGACTGGTCATTAGCGATGAAACATTGCTCAATTTCGTTGAGTCTACCGTAGCGGCGGAGATTGCCCCAACGATGCCCAATTGGCTCGAAACAAAGTGAAATCCTACGTTCTTTTAAAATTTAATCGGTAATCTCGCTTTGGTTACTGCTGTTAATAGTGGATAGCACAAGAAAAGTAGCGTTTTCATTCAAACGTAATAACTCTTCATTGTGAAATTTTTAAGTTTAAGAATGGATAATACTTGTAATTTATCTGACTAATCAATGAAAGATTAATAGAGTATGAACACACTTTAACCTTAATAAAATGATTTACCAACGCTCTTACCCCTTACCATCTCAAGCAATATCTTCCTTTAACCAAATAATATTTTGTTTTATATCATTTAGCCTACTATTCACCAATAATACATCTTGTTTTGCCATACAAACCAATAATCTTCTAAACAAAGAGATTGTTTTACTAAAAAATGAAGAAAATCTCTTACCTATTCGTGCGTTGGACTCAGTACGCTTAGCCTCATTGTGGATTGGCACTCCTAGCGAGGCGAAGCCATTCCAAGAGATGGCAAGTCGATATGCTGCCGTTTCACACTTTTTCCTTTTGGCAGAAAACCGAGCCTATTTAGAGCGTTTTCGTGTAAGCATGCAAGAAAACTTTGATGTGCTTCTGGTAACCATTAGCGCTAATGCATCAATTGAGGAGATAAAAGCTGCTGCTTTATGGTGCAATGGGATTAGTGCTAAAATCGCCATTGCTTCTCCTTTAGAAAAAGCGCCTGCTGCTCTGCAGTTTTTCCCACAAGCCCATTCAGTTTTGGTAGGAGAAGATGCCAGCCTATTTCCACAAGTTATTTTTGGAGGTATTGGTACCGCCGGTACTCTTACCGATTCCCTCGGCTCATTCCGTGCAGGAAGCGGGATTGCCCTTTCACCGTTAGGCAGATTGGCATATCCTTCGGCAAATGCCTTAGGTATTGATTCGGCATGGCTCACTCAACGCATCGACTCTGTTTGCCATAAAGCTATTGCGTCGGGTGCTTTTCCCGGATGCCAAGTCATGGGCGTTTGGAAAGGGCAGGTCATCTTTCATAAAACCTATGGGTTTCATACATATCGGCAAGAACGCCCAGTACGCCACGATGACCTCTACGATTTAGCATCTGTTTCAAAAGTAACTACAGCCTTGCCAGCACTCATGCGGTTTCATGGAGAAGGGCGTTTCGACTTATCGAAAACCCTGGGCGATTACTTTCGTTTTTTACGCCGATCGGATAAAAAGACTCTCGACCTCCGAGAAGTTCTAGCGCACCAAGCACGCCTAAAAGCCTGGATTCCGTACTGGCGCACTACGCTAAAATCAGATGGGTCTTTCAAGCCGAAAACACTGCGGCACACCTACTCTAAACGATACTCGGTTAAACTGACTGATAGTTTGTTCCTTCATCGTAACTACAAAAGGAAAATTTTTAAGGCTATCAAAAAATCGCCCCTACTCGAAGAAAAGAAATATGTGTACTCAGGGCTGCCTTTTTATTTGTTTCCTTCGCTGGTGGAAGAAATTGCGCAAACCGAATATGAAACTTATCTGAAACGTACATTCTACGAGTCCCTTGGTGCGTATCGGCTTACGTTCAATCCATCGCGTTTCTTTCCGAAAAGTCGGATTGTCCCTACCGAACACGATACTTTTTTCCGTAAGCAGCTTCTACACGGTGTAGTACACGATGAAGGTGCCGCCATGATGGGAGGCGTTTCTGCCAATGCAGGTTTATTTGGCACTGCCGATGATCTGGCAAAACTGTTTCAGATGTACCTCAACGGGGGAGAGTATGCCGGCAAACGCTATATCGATGCAGCGAGCATACAAGAGTTTACGCGCTATCAGTTCGAAGGCAACCACAGAGGATTAGGTTTTGATAAACCACTAAAGGAAAATAGAGAAAATGGTTCGGTTTCTATCATGGCTTCTGAAGAAAGTTATGGGCATTCCGGGTATACAGGTACGTTCGTGTGGGTAGATCCTTCTTACGATTTTATTTTCATGTTTCTTTCGAACCGAGTGTACCCCACCCGCGAAAACCGCATCATTTACCAACAAAATATTCGCCCTACGCTGCATCACTTTTTTTACCAAGCCATCAAACGAGCAAAAGAAAACTAAGTAGAAAAAACTCTAAGATGATTACTTTTCACAAGATACTTAACTACCACATCATTATCGTCATAAATACTTCTACGTAATTAAGATGAGAAGGGGGTCAACATATTACCCGGTTTTGAGGTTATTTTTCAAACGTTTTTCCCATGCCTACTTCGTCTACCTTTTTACCACCTCGGCAGCATCACGTCGATTTCAACGTGCAAAAAATGGAAGATATTTACCGTAATGCTCGCGGTAAGAACGTTTTTCCGCATCGACATGATTATTACACTGTACTGTTTGTAATCAATGCCGATGGAGAACATGTTATCGATTATAAAGCATTTCGGCTTGCCAAAAACCAAGTATTTTTTGTAAGCCCAGGGCAAGTACACCAAGTTAAACTGAATGCCCTTCCGAAAGGATGGGTGGTTACTTTTACACGCGATTTCTTGACAGAGAATGACATTTCGGAAGAGTTTATTCTAAATGTGAATTTATTTCAACCTTATGGCGATTCTCCCCCCGTCTTCTTAGATGAAATTTCCACACAACGGCTCGTAAATACGATTCAGGAAATGGAGGCATGCTTACCACAGCCTTTACTTTACAGAGACCGTGCACTTGGTGCCTTACTGCAATTATTCCTGATTTACACCAACCAGTGTTGTGCCCTAATTAGTAACAATGCACATGAACCAGAAAGCAACGAGGTTTGCATTCTGCGCGATTTCAAGCAATTGGTCGATTTGCACTTTACCCAATGGCATAAGGTAAACCAATATGCTGAAGCACTTTACATTACCCCTAAACACCTGAGTAACACTGTAAAACTCACTACTGGCAAAACCGCCAAACAGCTCATTCAAAATCGGTTGATGCTCGAAGCAAAGCGTTTACTGCTGCATACCAACCAAAGCGTAAAGGAAATAGCCTACCATTTAGGTTTCGAAGAGCCTCTTCATTTCAGTGCGTTTTTTAAAAAAGGACTGAACCAATCGCCCTCTAACTACCGAGCTAAAAAAGGGAAAGGGTAACAGTATTAGCAAGCGTTTGCAGCCACTCTCAAAGCATTACTGAAAAGGTGAGCCCGACCCGCAGGATTGCCCCTTCGAAACCATGTAGAAAAAAAATCTCTTGGTGGTCGCGTGGAGGTGCATCGGGGGTAACGTCGATCCATGCCGTGCGAGCGACTACACCTCCGTATACATCGCAAGCAAAGTGTTGACCCATAAATGCACGGTAACCTACCGTGAAAATGGCATCAAGTCGGGTGATGCGTTCTTTCAACGTTGCCGGCATCAAGCGCAACACCTCTCCTTTTATTTCTTGAAAAGTTTGCCAGGCTACATCATCATACGAAAGGCGAATTCGATGTACGCCAAGCCCGGCCGAAAAAAATGGAAAGCCATATCGTTCGCGCCGGGTAATTCGGTATTTAAACTGAAATTCGCCACCAACTCCCCCTATTTCATCTCGTCTGTTATTGGTGGTATTTACTCTGTTTCCAGTGCGGGTTCCCTCATAAAAGTAGGTATATCCTGTATAGAAATACGGGCTTAATAATAGCCGATGGCGCTTTTTTCCGATTTCTTTTTCTAGATCAATCCGCATAGCACTTTGAATTAAATGCTGTGGAGTAAACCCTACCGAAACAGTTTTGAGGGAATCGCGTGCTTGTGCCATTGCATACACTGCCATGAATGAAAATACGCACACCAAAATCCCTTTGAAAAAATAACTATTCATTGTCGGGGGTTACCTCAATTTTACTCAGCAATTCTAACCCTTCTGCCGTGAGTTGGTACTGATAAAACCCGTCGTTTCCGGTTACCAATAGGTGTCCTTCCAAAGGAATTACATCGTTAGCGGCTATTGGAAACTGCTGGGTTAGCTCAAGGTTCAAGGGATCGGTGGCATCAAACACTTTCAGCCCATCATCACATACATACAAAAGGTCGTCGTCGATACCCAAACCTTTGGGACCACTCATTGGATAAGTTCGCTCTAAAAATGGATTGCGCAAATCTTCCACGTTAATTACATCGAGCTGGTTAGTGTTTCTGCCGCAAAAGCCTTGTACCGAACGAAGCGTTACGTAGGCATAGCGATCGTCGGCAACTACCGGGTCGCAACTTACCACATGGACAAAGAGCCCCAACTGCTCAGGCCGAGTTGGGTTGGCAACATCGTATATATACATGCCCGATTGCGACCCTATGAACAATTTATCGCCACGAGGGAAGATGGTTTCGATGTCGTTATTGATGGCAACCGTCTGAATCGGCGTAGGATCAGCCGGATTCTGAAGATCAAAAACATTAAGGTTTGAAAAATCTACGGTATACAAATGCCCATTTGCAATGGCAAAACGAGCGGTAGAACCGCCGACTCCTCCTTCAGGAGAGGGAGCTATCGACAGCGAATCGCTTTCAGAAGATTCGCATGAAACCAGTGTGCCGAGCGAAATTGCTATGCTAAGAATATATACAGCTAAGAAGGTCTTTTTCATCGTGAATTCAGATTTAAAATGAAGTGATTATTCGCTCAGTTCCCAACCAATGATAACGGTGTTCGCAGGTCTATTTTCAGCTGTAAACCGATAGGGCACATAGGTAAGATCGGGTGGTGGCAATTCGGGGAAAACGCTTTGTTTTCGATTTGCAAATGTAGGATTGCGCGGATTAGATAGATTGAACGCAAGCAAATCCACTGCATTATCAGCATATAAAAAGTTGCCATATGCTGCCATATCGATACATCCCGGAATGCGGATAAATCCTAATGGCTGTGGGGTGCTGGGGTTGCGGTTATCAATTACATGGATGCCTTCATATTTTTCATTCAAAAAGAGAATGCCTTCTTTAAAATAGATTTTACCTGCATTGCGTATGGGCTGTGGAGCTTCAAAGCGGATGGCGGCTTCTAGCTCGCTGCGTTCCATGAGGATGGGTCGGTAACGGGTCTCCCACAAAGGATCTACGATTGGCTCTTCCCAAAAACCAAAACAGCCAACCACCAAGGGGATTAAAACCCCTAACCAAAAAATTCTGATGTTTTTCATAAAGGTTGAATATGTGTGTTGAAATGATTTTTTTAAAAACGACACCATCAAACACAGAAACGTTGTTTTTAGGCTTCCGAGCTTTTAAAAAAGAGTTCGAATAATTCGATGTACAAAGTAATGCCTTCTTCGATTTCACGTAAATAGATGAACTCATCGGCAGTGTGCGATCGAGCGGAATCGCCCGGGCCAATTTTTACAGAGGGGAAAGGCATCAGTGCTTGGTCAGATAGTGTAGGCGAACCAAATGTACGACGGCCAAGCTTTTTGCCTGCTAATACTAGGGGGTGGTCTGCGGAAATCCCCGAAGGATTTAACCGTAGTGAACGGGGTTTTACTTCTGCCCTTACTTTTTGTTGAATAATTGCCAAAGTTTCTGCATTGCTGTACGCATCAGTGGTGCGTACATCAACTACAAAATGGCAGAGGTCGGGCACTACGTTGTGTTGTTTGCCAGCATCAATCATCGTTACACTCATTTTCACGGGTCCTAGTGCTTCTGAAACGCGAGGAAACTGAAAGGTTTGAAACCATGTAATATCAGGCAATGCTTTGTAAATGGCATTTTCGCCTTCGTTACGTGCGGCATGCCCCGATTTGCCATAGCTGTAGCAGTCGAGCACCATGAGCCCTTTTTCGGCAATGGCAAGATTCATCTGAGTGGGCTCCCCTACAATGGCTAATGCGAGATTGGGTAACTTATGTAAAATGCTTGCTACCCCATTTTTCCCAGAAATTTCTTCTTCGGCAGTGCCTGCCCATACTAAATTGTATGGCAGGTTTTTCTTTTCATAAAAATACTGAAAGGTAGCCAACAGCGATACAAGCGAGCCTCCGGCATCGTTACTTCCAAGCCCGAAGAGCTTTCCCTCTTGTACCGTGGGGGTAAACGGGTCGCGTGTGTAGCCTTGGTTAGGTTTCACGGTATCGTGGTGCGAATTAAGTAATAGCGTGGGTTTGGTTTGGTCGAAATCAATATTGTAAGCCCATACATTATTCCCAAAAGTGTGATAAGGGATTTGTTGTTTGGCTAAGAATTGCCGTAAAACTTCGGCGGTTTTATCCTCTTGGCGAGAAATTGAAGGCGTGGCAATGAGCTGTTGCAGTAAGGCAACTGCCTCTTGTGTTAATATGGAAATATCTATTGTTTGCATACAAATTACTAAAATGATGAGCTACCAATAGCCAATGCATGGCTAGGCTACTCAATGCGAGGAAAATCGCCCACTATTGTTCTACTTGCCCTTTCTCAGAAAGCAAAATAGCGATATTGCGAGTAGCGGGGAAGTACCCCAGGATAATCACCGTTACAGATACAAGGGGTACAGATAGAATCATCCCGATGATTCCCCAAATTGCTCCCCAAAATGCTAAGGAAAGAATGACAACAAGTGGGCTTAAATTCAGGTTTTTCCCCATCACACGAGGCTCTATGTAGTTCCCTACTAACACTTGAATGGCTTCTACCGAAAGAAAAACCCACAGAAACGGGAGGAATTCTGCAAATTGAAAAATGGCAAAAAACGAGGGTAATAACGTGGCAATGAGAGACCCAACATAGGGAATGTAATTAAATAAAAAGATGAGAAATGCCCACAACACAGCGAAATCGACTCCTAGAAGCGTCATCACTCCAAAACTCAACACGCCGGTAAGCAGACTCATCGAGGTTTTTACAGAAAAATATGTATTAATTGAACGCGAGATGTGCTGAATTACTTCTAAAATCTTTTCACGTTGAGAAGACCCTTCAAGGATTTCCTCAATTTTTTGTGGTAAAAAGCTTTCTTCAAGTAATAAAAAAATCACATAGATGATTATCAGTACAATATCGCCAAGTGCTGAGCTAATCGAGTTGATGACATTGCGAACCAATGATTCGAAGTCAAAATAGCTCACACGTTCCTGTAGTATGGTATTAATATCTTCAATGCCTGAAAATGCGACAATGTTATTAATGAATATTTTAAGATTCTTATTGTACTCGCTCGATTTTTCGGTAATCAGCTCTACATTCATCATGATGATTTCAAAAAAGAGCCACAGTACTCCAAAAATAAAGATGAACGAAAGCCCCACTTGAAACCAACGGGGCAACGTGCGCCCTTTGATGTTCAGCTTACCCAACCAATTTCTCGCTGCTCGAATCAGATACCAAATCACCACAGCTAGCACAAAAGGCTGGATAAATTTCCGAAAATAAATCAACGCCAATACAGTAACACTGAGGATGATTGCCCAATTGGCGGCGGTGCTTAGTTTAAGTTTTGTGTTCATGCCGAAAGGTATGGAACGAATTTATCGAGAAAAAAGCAAACTTGTTCCTGAGTGCGTGTTTATGGCTTCTGCTTTTTGAATCCGTACCGATTTCACACCGTTCTGCAAAGCGTAAAATGCATTATCAAGTTTAGGAATCATGCCATGGGCAATTGCTCCGGAGGCTTTCAGGGTTTCATAGTGAGCATACCCAAGCTCAGCTATCACCGAAGAATCATCTGAAACATCGGTGAGTACTCCCGGTTTTTCAAAGCAATACACCAAGCTCACTTCATAGTGTTGTGCTGCGGCAACGGCTACAACTGCAGCTATGGTATCGGCGTTCGTATTCAGTAATTGTCCGTTTCCATCGTGCGTGATGGCACAACACACTGGCGTACAGTTCATTTGCAATAAGTGCCGCAATAGGTCAATATTTACATTTTGGGAGTCGATATCGCCTGCAAAACCATAATCGATGTCTTTCACGGAGCGTTTTCTCGCTTTTATCCAACCACCATCTGCACCGCTCAACCCTAAAGCATTGCACCCTTGCGCCTGTAGTAGGGCTACCAATGTTTTATTAGCCCACCCTGCATATACCATCGTTACTACTTGTAGCGTTTCAGCGTTGGTTATGCGCCTTCCCCCAACCATTTGAGGTTCGATACCCATGCGCCACATCATCTCGGATGCCATTTTTCCCCCTCCATGTACCAATAATTTCAAGCCCGGGAACATGGCAATTTTTTTCACAAAAAGCGTTAAAAGGGCGCTATCTTCCATGACATTTCCCCCAACTTTGAAGATGCTTAATTTTTCCATGTAATTGTAGCCTAATGTTCATCAACAAAAATAACTATTGGTATGCCATCGCTGCTATTTTATTGGCCGGTTTGGGCATTTATTATTTTCTTTTTGAACGGCTCACGTATTGGTGGATAATGCTGCTTTTAGGTGCATTATTCAATATGCACTTGGCTTGGAAGACTAAAGATGGCTAAAGTTCTCTCTATAACCAGCTTCCTTTAAGCAACCTTTGGGGGCGTAGAGATCATTCTACTCAGTTAGAATACTTATCGTACTTTTGTACAAACAATTTTCAAAAAATGATATGCGCATACTTTTTTGGTTAGGAATGGCACTGCTCGTTGGGTGCCAATATGTTGAACCTGTAACGCAAACGGAAGATACTGAACGCATTAAAATTGCACGAGTTTACGATACGTACCTTTATGAAGATGAACTCGAAGGGCTGGTTTCTGCACGCACTTCGCAAGAAGATAGTGCCGATATCGTGCGCCGATATGTAGACTCGTGGATTCGAAAGCAACTCTTACTTATTAAGGCACGAGAAAATTTAACGATTGACGAAGCCGAAATTGAACGGCGAGTGCAAGACTATAAATACCAGCTGATTGTGTACGATTACCAAAAGCAATTTGTAGAAAGTAATTTGGATACTACGGTAACCACAGGGCAAATCAAAGAATACTATGAAGAGAACTTGCCCAATTTTGAGCTAAAACGGAATATCATCAAAGGTATTTACCTGAAAATTCCTATTGAAGCCCCGCAGCAGCGGAAAGTAAAACGTTGGCTCATCTCCGATAAACCGCAAGACTTTGAAAAGCTATCCTCGTATACCTACAGTTATGCTGATAAATTTGTACTCAACGATTCGATTTGGATTGAGTTTGACGATATCATCAGTAATACCCCATTTGCCCAACAAATTAGCAATGTGGTCAATACGCTTAAGACACAAAAACTTTTAGAAACGACTGATGAGAATTATCTCTATTATTTAAAGATTAATGAGTATAAAATATCTGAAAATGAATACGCGCCTGTAGAGATGGTGGCAGATCAAATCAGAAATATCCTGATTAACAAACGAAAAATAGAACTTAAACGAGCCCATGAAAATGGCATTTACGAAACGGCAACCAGAGAAAATAGCTATGAAATTTATTAAAAGGAAACTTTGGATTATCGCAATGAGTATCTGCGCTTTAAGCAGTGCCCATGCCCAAAATGTTGTAGTCGATAAGATTGTAGCCCGCGTTTCCGATTACATCATTCTCAAATCTGATATAGAGAAGATGTATATACAAGTGCAAAGCGATCGGCAATACCTGGGCGATAAACCCCGATGCACCATTTTAGAGCAGCTGATTGTCAGCAAATTGATGATGGCAAAGGCAGAACTCGACTCAGTAATTGTTGAAGATATAATGGTCGACAGTGAAATGGATCGGCGTATGCAATATTTCATGGCACAATTTGGCTCCCAAGAAAAAATGGAGCAAACACTCGGGAAAACCGTAACCGAACTTCGCGAGGAACTTCGCGAGCAAGTACAAGAACAACTCACTGTGCAACGCATGCAAATGGAAATTACGTCGGCAGTAACTGTAACACCTGCCCAAGTACGCCGCTTTTTCAATCGTATCCCGCAGGATAGCATCCCGTTTCTGTCGGCTGAAATTGAGGCTGGGCAAATTGTAAAATATCCCGACGTGAGCCGGAGCGAAGAAGAAAAAACAAAAAACAAGCTTTTGGAGCTAAAACACCGAATTCTCGATGGAGAAGATTTTGGTAAACTTGCTCGTCAGTATTCTGAAGACTATGGTTCTGCCTCAAAAGGCGGCGATTTAGGATGGCATGGTCGCAGCGAACTCGTTCCTGAGTTTGAAGCCGTTGCGCTTAGCATTGAACCAGGAGAAATTGCCAACCCAGTAAAGTCAGAGTTCGGGTATCATTTAATACAGCTACAAGAACGACGAGGAAATCGGTTTAGAGCACGCCATATTCTTATCCGCCCTAAATCTACTGAGGAAGATTTAGAACAAGCCAAGGTTTTTCTTGATAGCATCCGCCAAATGATTCTAGCAGATAGTATCGAATTTGAAAATGCTGCCAAAGAACACTCTGACGACATGGGTACTCGCGAAAACGCAGGCTTTTTCCAAGACCCCAACACAGGAAGCAACTTAGTCCCTACTGACGACCTGGACCCAGTGGTTTTCTTCGCTGTTGATACCATGGAAGTAGGAAATATCTCCAAGCCACTCCCTTTTCGTACAAAAGATGGAAAAGATGCCGTACGGCTTATATATTATAAAGACTACCGCCCCCCACATTATGCAAACATGAAAGATGACTACCAAAAGCTATATGCCCTCACGGTTAGTTCAAAGAAAAATGAAGCAATTGCCAAATGGCTCGAAAAGGCCATAGGAGAAGTATTTATCGATATCGATAAAGAGTTTACAGGGTGTAACATTTTCAGAGAGCTTTAACGGCTTTCAATATGCCTTACACCAGCGGTGTAAGTTCCATTTGTTATTATAACCGCACCGTTATATTTGTATCATTCAATTTTAGAAATTCAACGAACTAACCATAGTATGTCTATTAACTTTAATTCTGATAAAGAAGCAGCCGATGCTCTTGCACAATCGTACAATACGCTCACCAAAGAAATCTCAAAGGTCATCATTGGACAAGAAGATGTTGTACGACTCGTGATTACTTCTATCTTCTGCAATGGGCACTGCTTGCTAGTGGGAGTGCCCGGGCTAGCTAAAACCCTCCTCATCCAAACGATTTCTTCAGCGCTTCACCTCGACTTTAACCGAGTGCAATTTACGCCAGACCTTATGCCTTCCGATATCTTAGGAAGCGAAACCCTTGATAAAGACCGAAACTTTCAATTTATCAAAGGACCTGTATTTGCTAACATTGTACTAGCTGACGAGATTAACCGAACTCCACCTAAAACTCAAGCAGCGCTTTTAGAAGCTATGCAAGAAGGTTCTGTAACTATTGCCGGCAAGCATTTTAAGTTGCCTAAACCGTTCTTTGTATTAGCCACACAGAACCCTATAGAACAAGAAGGTACTTACCCATTGCCCGAAGCCCAGCTCGATCGGTTTATGTTTAACATCACACTCGACTACCCTAGTTATGCCGATGAAGTACAAATTGTAAAAAACACGACTACTGAGAAATCTACTCAACTCGATGTAGTGTTAAACCCCGAAGAAATAAGTTTCTACCAAGAACTGGTTCGTAAAGTACCGGTAACCGATAATGTAGTAGAATATGCCGTGATGCTTGTAAATAAAACACGTCCGAACGGCGAAAAGGGCTCCGAAGATGCCAAACAATACTTAGAATGGGGAGCCGGCCCACGTGCATCTCAATTTCTAATCCTCGCTGCTAAATGCAACGCTTTACTAAATGGTAAGTACTCGCCTGATATTGAAGATGTACAGGATGTAGCTCTGCCCATTCTGAGACATCGAATTGTCCGTAACTTCAAAGCAGAAGCAGAAAATATCTCTGTAGAAGATTTAATTAGCAAGTTGTTGTAGCGTTTTATGCTCGCTTTCCTATTTATTTTTTTTGTAGGAAGTGTGCTTTTGCAAATCGCCTTCTATGGAGGAGTAGTTCCTTCATTTTGGAGAAATGCTCAGGCTGTACTTGTAGAAAATAAAAATGTCTACTTGCCTTTTGTTTCAGTCATTGTTGCGGCTCGCAACGAAAAACAGCATCTTCCCGAACTTGTAAAAGCGCTTGCAACACAAGAATACAAGGGCGAATTTGAAATCGTAGTGGTGAACGATCGTTCTACGGACGGTTCGGGAGAAACCCTCGACACACTATGCAATCAATACCCCACTCTAAGGGTACATCATATTAAAGAAAAGCCTCTAAACTGGGACGGAAAGAAATACGCGTTACAGCAAGCTAGCAAAAAAGCTCGTGGAGAAATATTGCTGTTTACCGATGCCGACTGCCGGCCGGTTTCGAAGTATTGGATTCGCGAAATAATCGGTTGCTTTAGCTCTAAAACTGATTTAGTGTTGGGAGTTGGCAGATATGATTTTGCTAAAAATCGTTGGCTTAATCATTTTATTCAATATGAAACACTACTAACCGCCTTGCAATACCTAGGCTTTGCGGCCTGGGGCAAACCGTACATGGGCGTTGGGCGCAACATTGCTTACCGAAAAAAGGCTTTTTTGAAAACAGGATACGGAAACTATCAACACTGCATAGGCGGTGATGACGACTTGATGGTCAACCGATTGGCAAATAGTCAAAATGTATCAATTTGTTGGCAGCCCATTGCGCATACGATAACTTCCCCCCCTGAAACATGGCGCAGTTGGTTTTTTCAAAAAAAAAGACATTTGAGGGCTAGCAAACGCTACACACTAAAAAATAAATTACGAATTGGCAGCCTTGTGATAAGTCAGCTAACCGTTTGGGGGAGTTTTTCCGTATTATTAGGGAATTCCTTTTATTTTTACCCTGTTATCATTCTTTTCCTTTTGCGTATGCTTGCATTGCAAATAGTTTTAAAAACTGCAGCGTTAAAATTAAACTCACCTTCTTGCAAGAATCATTTTTGCTTAAGCATAATTGATTTAGCTTATACGGTGTATCTGCTTGGGGTAGGTGTAGTATCTTGGTTTTCAAAACAACAAAAATGGAGATAAAGAAAAACTTCTCTGAAAAAGCTCTTAAAGATTTTCAACTCATTGATGCGGCGCTAGCAGGCGACGACCAAGCGTATGCCCAATTAATGGCACGCTACCGAAAGTCGGTCTATCACACCATCCTTAAAATGGTGCGAAATGTTGATGATGCCGAAGATCTTACAATTGAAGCTTTTGCAAAAGCGTTCAAAAATCTTAGTAAGTTCAAAAAAGACTACACCTTTAGTACATGGCTTTTCCGTGTAGCTACTAATAATTGTATCGATTTTATCCGTAAGAAGAAACTTGAGACCTACAGTATCAATTCCGAGATTAAAAGCAGCGATGGTGATACAATGTCAATGGATATTAAAGACAAAAGCCTGAATCCTCAAGACCTTGCTATTAAGCAACAAAAAATTGAAATCGTTCGTGAGTTTGTAGAATTGTTGCCTGCAAAATATAGGCGTTTGGTCAAATTGCGCTACTTCGATGAACTTTCTTACGACGAAATTGCCCAAGAAATTGAAGCTCCTCTTGGTACTGTCAAAGCTCAGCTGCACCGAGCCCGCGAATTGCTGTACGATATCGCTAAGAACTCTAAGCATGGTATTTAATTAGCTTTAACCCCTTACCATTTGTCTTTCTTGGCGTCTGCTCCCACCTCGAGTTATTTTGTTTGAAAACAGTTTCTCACATCTACCTTATGGAAATTCTACTTCGCTATTTCCCGCACCTAACAGAAGTCCAAAAAAAGCAGTTTGCTCAGCTATTGCCACTGTACGCAGAATGGAACGAAAAAATAAATCTTATTTCAAGAAAAGATATTGATAACCTCTACGAACGGCATGTATTACACTCGATGGCGATTGCAAAACTCATTGAGTTTGCCCCTAATACACACGTGATGGATGTTGGCACCGGAGGTGGGTTCCCCGGAATTCCTTTGGCTATCCTTTTTCCCGAAGTACATTTTCATCTGGTAGATTCGATTGGAAAAAAGCTAAAAGTAGTGCATACTGTAGCCGAAGCGATTGGTTTACAAAATGTAGTGATTACGCACGACCGCGTGGAAAATATACCTCAGACTTTTGACTTCTGCGTAAACCGAGCAGTGGCAAACCTGAGCAAGTTGCACAAATGGGTCTATAAAAAAGTAAAAAAGCAGGGGCATAATGCGAAACCAAATGGCATTATCAGTTTGAAAGGAGGTGATTTGCTCGAAGAAATCACAGAATATGCCGATGTGGTAGAGTTGCATAATCTGCGCGATTGGTTCAGCGAAGAGTTTTTCCTTACCAAGAAAATCCTGTATGCCCCCCTTGGAAAACCGCGTTAAGGAGTTAACGTTAACTCGCTGATTTTGTGGATTTCAATTTGCTCATCGTTAAACCACCAATATACGGGTTCGCCACTCATGTAGGCATCTAGTTGACTATGCTGATGTTTATGGAAAGTGCGCCCGGTGGTTCCTCCTGCTAATACAGCCAACACTTTTTCATCGTCGGCAAGATCTACCACCATACGCAAGCATGCAGAAAAGGAAACATCGTTAGGATTATCAAACGCATACCGTGCCCTGTATAAGGTTTCACCAGAACCCGCCATAGGATATTGTTCTCCAAACCATTCTTTTACGCCCCCTTCTCTAAATAGAGGATGTACAAAATAGATTTGGTGCGTTTTCCCCCACTGCCAGTCTTCCATATTTTCACCATATTTTACAGAAAGCGAATCGGTAGCCCGTTTTGCCGCTTTTACGAGTAGGTCATCGAGTGACTCTTGAATGTCGGGGGTTCGTACATCGTCGAACCAAGGAGAGTTCCCTGCAAGGTACATCTGTTCTAAGCGCTCTTGCCACACGTACCAGTTCTTTAAATAAGCCAAGCTCAGTGCTTCGCCAAGCTCATCTTCAAAAACAGCTTGGGCAAAATAACGATAGGTATACTGAAAGAGCGTAGTTTCTACACTCTCTAAGGTTTCCATAAAATCCCATTGGGCAAGCCGATTTGCTACAGGTGCAGTTGCCTCATCTTGTTGCAAGGCATTCACTATAAGGGGGGTCAATTTCTCTGCTAAGGTATTGTAACAATCGCGTTGAAACTCCCAGTGATCTTCCGCTGAGAATTTTTCTTGGCTGTCCATCAATATTTTTAAGCGTGTGTAGCGAAAATGAGGAGAGAAAAAATTAGAAACATAATGAGGGTATGCTTCAGGGATCATATTATTATTTGCATTACCCACCCATCCTCTTTCAGGATTTTTCAACTGTGGCATTGAGTCGGGCGAAACCATGCCCAGCCAATTATCTATGGTATCGGCTTGGGTAATGGCATAAGGCATTCTGCCGGTACCTTTTTTCCGTTTGGGAAGAGAGCCTATAGTTCGCCAGAAAATATCTCCTTGTTTATCGGCTATTACAATGTTATTACAACCCATTGTTGCATTTTCCAGAATGGCATTTGCTTCGGCTACCGAAGTAGCATCGAGCAGATGCGATAATCCCAATTTTGGTTTCATATTTTCCAATGCTGCCCAACGAAGCACCAAGGCTTGTCCGTCAGCAACTTCGGGGAACAAATCGTTCACTACCACACCGTATTTTGTAAGTCGGATCTTGAGCGTTTCTTCTTTAAACTCTGCTGCCGATTTAATTTTCAGGGTTTCTTCAATTTCTTGAAAAGGTAATGAAGTATCGCCCATGAGGTAATTGCCTTCGTTTTTGGGATCGAGTTGGAGCACATATAAGTCTTGCACATCGAGGTATGCATTGGTTAAACTGTTAGTGAGGTACTCGTTGCGGCCAATGAGCAAGCCGGGCATTCCGGGAATGGTAGTACCTACGGCGCGGATATCCGGCGAAAACAACCCACAAGCATACATGGTACCCGGCATAATGCGCGAGTCGAGGTGTGGATCACCGGCAAGAATTGGCATTCCTGAGGTAGAGCGTGTTCCGTCGGTTGCCCAGTTATTACTTCCCCATTGCAAGCCACGATGAGCATTAGCTAGCCATTTTTCTGAGAATAAGCGAGTTTCTGCTGTGGTTTTCAACATAGCGGCCACAGAAATGGAATCGTTTGAGATGCCTTGAGGAGCATCGGGGTTAGAATGTAGCGGCAAAATAGTTTTAAACGCTTCTTCACCCAATTTTTCCTTTAACTGATGTAACAACACTTCTGCTTCCATATTTGCCGAAGAGCTCCAACCCATGTAATACACAATCGAAACGGGTGTTGCCAAAGTCCAAGGTTCTGGCGTAAGTTGCGCTAGTGAAAACTCCAAATGGAGATCTTTCCCTTGAGCGATAAACTGATTAACCCCTCCTACAAAAGCTTCTAAATCGGCGCGCTCGGCTTCGTCTAACAGCTGCACATGCTTTTCAGCCGCCCGCTTAAAACCAATGAGCCGGTGTTTCCGGTCGAGGTCAGTGGCAATTTTCCCTGCTAATTCTGCGATTCTACCTTCGGCGAACATTCGGGTAAGTTGCATTTGAAAAAGTCGGTCCTGTGCCATTGCAAACCCTTGTGCCATAAGCAAATCGTGTCGGTTTTCAGCATAGATGTAAGGCATTCCTTTGGCGTCGCGCACGATACGAACCTTACCCCGCAAACCAGTTAGCACAATTTCTCCATCAGTTTGGTAGTTTGCCGTTTGCATTAAGTAAAAATAGCTCCCACCGACTACAGCAATCAGTAACACAAGTAAGAACAGTAGAAATTTTTTAAGCATCTTTTTGATAATTATGAATGAATGATACATTAATCGATGATAAGATTTTCTTATCGATGTTGGGTATATCGGTTCGGTGAGAGCACTGTTTGGAGTTTTTCTTTTTCTTCTGAAGAAAGAGCAGGAGCTTGTGCCATGCCTAGCACGTCGTCGAGTTGTGCTTCTGTACGGATTCCGGCAGCAACCGTAGTTACCGTTTCAGTAGCTAGGCAGTACATTAGTGCCGTTTGTGCAGAAGTTCGTTGCGTCGAAAGTTCCTTTACTGTGGTAGCTATGGCAGCTACTTGTTCGGCAGAGTAATCTAAGAAGGGC
>CAYMYI010000076.1:0-19812 GCA_964394585.1 uncultured Roseobacteraceae bacterium | reverse complement strand
TGCACAAATTGAGGCACAAAATGAAAAAATCAGCAAAGTAAGCCAAAAGATTCAGTCTAGTATAAATTATGCAAAGCGGATTCAAGAAGCTATTTTGCCTCAACGATCGTATATCCGCCGTAGTGTACCCGATTCTTTTATTCTGTTTAAACCCCGTGATGTAGTAAGTGGCGATTTCTTCTGGTTCTTAGAAAAGAAAGGGAAAACTTTTATTGCTGCTGTAGACTGTACCGGTCATGGTGTGCCGGGTGCTTTTATGAGTATGATTGGCAACGACTTGCTCAATGAAATTGTAAATTTATTAGGAGTTGAAGAGCCTAATAAAATCCTGAATGCATTGCATATTCGAATTCGTCGTGCGTTGAAGCAGGATAAAAATGATAACCGCGATGGAATGGATATGGCGCTCTGTGCAATTGACCATAACCGTAGAGTACTACAATTTGCAGGGGCTAAGAATCCTTTGATATACCTTGACGAAAATGGTGCGTTACAAGTGATTAAAGGAGACAAAATGCCTGTAGGAGGAACACAACGCGAAGAAGCCCGCGAGTTTACACTACATGAAGTACCTCTTAAAGATAACATGCAAAACTTCTACGTATTTAGTGATGGTTATCAGGATCAGTTTGGTGGTAAAAGTGAAGATTTCCCCAACGGACGAAAATTTATGCTGCGCCAACTGAAAGATACATTCTTAGAAATGCGTGATGTCCCTATGCGTAAGCAACGAGAAATCTTGAATAGCAAGCTCTTGGATTGGATGGGGAATGAGCCTCAAATTGATGACATTCTCGTAATTGGTTTTAGAGCATAATTTTCTTTCTTGGTTTTTCCCAAAAGAAAGAATACGAAAGACTAAGATTCCCCTATTTTTGATATTAGAAAAGCTCCCTACATATATTTATCGCAAAAGTTTCACCCATCCTCGGCATGTACTGCCTTCTTGAGGTGTGATTTGATAGAAATAAACACCTTCCGCTAAATTGCCCCCATCCCAGGTATTTTGGTAATTATCCGCTTGATAAACGCGCTCGCCCCAGCGGTTGAAAATTTCTAAGCGTACTCCCTTACCCTGCTCTCCTAAATCGAACACTTCGTTATACATATCGCCATTTGGTGAAAAAGCATTTGGAGGCAAAAAAGGGGCAACTGTTATCGGTTGTTCGATGCGCTCTTGGCAATTTTCATTTACACCCAAGAGCGTAATGGTAAAAGTACCTTCGTTAGTATAGCGATGGGTAGTAGTAGGACCTTCATTTGTGGTAGTAACGCCATCTCCAAATTCCCAAAAGTATGCCGCAGCACCTTCTGAAGTGTTTGTGAACCGCACAGTAGGAAGTTCACCACAAGAAGGTTCCAACGTGTAACCGAAGCTTAAGTCAATTTCAGGGACTACTGAAATAGTAACTTCTTCTGTGAATGAACAATCTGCATTTGCTGTAGTGAGCGTGTATGTAGTAGTCGAAGTAGGACTCGCTATAGGATTAGCAATCGTAGAATTACTTAAGCTGTTGGAAGGCTGCCAAACAAATGTTTCGAGTCCCTGCGCTTGTAGTGTAACCGATTCGCCAAAACATATAGTGGTATCTTCAGATACTACGATGTTGGTGAAGTTGATAGGAATCAATTCACGGTATTCGAGCGAATAATTACAAGGGTTCTCAGCCTCAACACGAAGTGTGATGGTATAGTCGCCTTCTTCGGCGAAACTAAACCGAAGAGTATCTTGTGAGTTGCTGACTTCTTCTCCATTGATTAGCCATGTGAACTGTTCATAACCTTTGCCAGTGTTTTCAAAGCGGATTCGGAAGGGTGCCACACATTGCTCTTCATACACAAATTGGAACGAAGGGGCTATTTCAGGGAAGGTAGTTACCTCTATGTTGCGTAGCTCGCTGCAGCCTTCGTTATTGGTAAACCGCACTTGGTATGTTTGGGTACTATCGATTTGTACAGGCAATACAGAGGAAGTACCTACTACATTTCCTTCTTGAAGCCACTGATACGCAGTACCACCAGAAGCGTTGAGGAAAATAGTTTCACCACGACAGACCGTTGTATCCGTAGTGCTCACAAAAGTGGGAAAGTCTAGCGTAAGGGTATCCTGTTTGAACACTTTTTGCGAACAAGCGTTGGAATCAAGAGCTTGAAGAGATACAACGTATGTTCCTGCTTCTGTGAAAGCAATTTGTACTGTATCTTCATTTTCGATCGAAGCAATGCCCTCTACTTCCCAACGAAAAGACTGTGTGCCTTTGCTTTGGTTGACAAACTCCACAATGTTGGGGTTGGCACAGCGGTCGAGCAACATATATGAAAAGTCTACTTCAATGATGGGTAGCACTCGGAGTGTAGTAGAGAGCGTATCGATACAGCCAAGCACATTCGTGATTTCTACTGAGTAAGTAGTAGTGGCAGAAGGAGTTGCCACTGGGGTCGCTATGTTGGTTTCAGAAAGTGTTGAGGTATTGAGCCATCGGTATTGTACCCCTCCGGATACAGAAAGCTGAATACTATCCCCTTCGCATAACGTTGTATCCGCTGAGATTTGATATTCGGGAATGATAATATCGAGCGTATCGGTTGCTAATGGGCTTATCAGGCAGGGGTATCCTTCAGCATCGAGTGCCTCCAACTGTATGCTGTAGGTTCCGTTGGCTTCAAAATTGAAGAGTACCGTATCGCGCAGTTCTATGCGAGTATCGCCTATGCTCCAAACGATGCTATCGGTACCGGTCGATTGATTGATAAACTGCACCAAACCCGGCGAGGCGCATCGGTCAACAAACTGATGCGTAAATCGCGCTTCAAGGGGTTCAACTACAGTAATTTGGGTTTGTAAGGTATCGGTACAGCCAATACTATCTGTTGCGACAACGGTATAAGTAGTAGTTGCCGTAGGAGATACACTTTGCGAAGGCAAAGTATTATTAACAAACGTTTCTTCTAGCCATTGGTACGTGATGCCTCCCTCGGCGAGAATCGGTAGGGTTTCCCCCAAGCAGAGAAACGTATCGGGCGTAATGCGAAAGGCAGGATATATAATGGGTACGGTTTGAGTGAATAGCGTATCACCATTACACAGATTTTCTTCTTTCGCTGCTAAGCTGATATGATAAAGCCCGTCTTCCTCAAAATTGAAGGTAAGGGTATCTTGGTTTTCAATCGTAGCTAATCCACCCAAATCCCATACAAAATCTTGCGTTCCTCTTGACTGATTGATAAATCGGACTAACCCAGGATTTTCGCACCGATCCACAAACTCATATACAAAATCGACTTCTATGATTGGGTTCATCGTTACGGTAACTTGCAGTGTATCTGGGCAGCCTACGCTATCGGTTACGGCAACGGAATACGTTTCCGAGGAAAGTACCGAAAAGGTTTGTGTTGCGGCAGTAGGGTTTTCGAATGCATCGTTTAGCCATTCGTAAGAAACTCCGCCCGATGCCCTCAAAGTAATGGTTTCTCCTTCGCAAAGAGTGGTATCGGGGGTTATTTCATAAGAAGGATAGAAAATACTTACTGTATCAACCGCCACTGTTTGGACAATACACGTATCTCTGTTGGCATCTTGCGTTTCTAATTGGATGATGAAATTTCCGCTTTCGGTAAAATTTACTTCAACGGTATCTTGGTTTTCGAACGAACCGATGCCGGCCACATCCCACCGAAACGTTTCAATGCCAGTGGAGCGATTAACAAGCTGAATACGCCCTGGTTCAGCACAGCGGTCTACAAAGTTTGCTTCAAAATCTACGTTCACCGGTTCACGAATTTCCACGGTTACTGAGAGCGTATCGCGGCAGCCAAATTCGTTGATGGCAATTACGCTGTATGTGGTATTTTCTTGTGGAGCTACTATTGGAGTGGGGTTTGCAGCATCGGGAATGCGCCCTTCGCGCCAGCGGTAACTGACCCCTCCTGAAACAGAGAGCTGTAGGCTATCGCCTCGGCAGATAGTTGTATCGGGCGTAATGGAAAATTCTCGGGGGAATACCTGAATCGTATCTGTATGTACATCGAATTTTTGGCAAGAGTTTGGGTCGGAAATGGTGAGGGTTACCACGTATTCTCCTGCTTCGGTGTAGGTATGTTGTGGGTTTTCAGCTCCTGAAAGGGTGGTTCCATCACCGGTATCCCACGTGAAAGTAAGCCCCCCTTCGCTTTGGTTGCGAAAGGTAACATCTAGCGGTACACACCCTTCGCTAACCGAAGGCTCAAAATCAGCATTGAGCGTACTCAAATCCATTTTAAAAACTAACATGTTGCAGTTGGAGCTATTGTTGACATTTACCGTAGAAGGAAATTCGAACACATCTGGTTGGCAAGAGCACACCGCTTGGTAAACCACGCCTTTAGGGTCAAATCGGCTCGTTCCACCATCCACATGATCGCCTCTCGCGCCAAAAGCTCCTATAAAAGAGCCGTATTCTAACGTAGAACCATTAGCAGAAAGAATCCCTAAATAAAAATCGGCGCCATCCGTAAACCGTTGCAAGGCATTGGGCGTGGTAGGCATCCCCGATACGCTGCCTCCAATTGTGTTGAACCCTCCATTACCTGCACTACCACCACCCCAGCCTGCAAAATAGATTGTATTGCAATTAGTGATGGTGAAAGCTGTAGGTACTAAGTTGATTTCGTTGACTCCATTGCCGATACGCGTAGAGAAAATTGTAGTGCGAAGTTCGCTATCTAACTTATGGATAAACTGCGATGAGTTTGCAACTGAAAATACATTGGGAGTTACCAAGTACGAGCCTAACGTTTGCCCAAAAACAGCAACATTGCCTTGGTCGTCGAGGTCGAGTAGGTACCCTTGGTCGTAGCGGGTAGTACCTAAAAAAGTGGAACTCCGCAACGCCGTACCATCGCTGGAAAGGCGGCTTATGAATCCATCGGTAGAACCACCTTGATAGGTAAGGTTGAGCGCGCCAACCGAAGTGGGGAAATCGGTGCTGGCTGTACCCCCGGTAACATAGACTTCATTCAAGGTATTTACGCGGATTCCGTAGGCGGCGTCTCGTTCGCTACCTCCTAAATAAGTTGCCCACAATAAGCTAGAGGCATTGGGGTTCAGTTTTACGACTAGTGCATCGCGTAAGCCTCCTAGCGAAGTGTCGTAGGCATTACCCGATATAGGGAAGTCTGCCGATTCGGTAGCTGAGGCAACGTAAATATTATCTTGTGCATCGAGCACAATTTCACCTCGGAACGAATCGCCATAATTGCGCATCAGAGGCGAAATTTCGAAAGTAGGTTCCGCCCGCCCGCCTGTAACTCCATCATTTTCTGAGCCACCTAAGTAGGTACCCCCTACAAGGGCACTTCCATTTTCGTTGAAAATAGAAATAAAGATATCTGTTCCATTCACAAATTGAGGCGAACCAGCAGTAACTCCGCCCGAACCATCGGGAGTAGGGAAGGGGTACATGAGCCTTCCGCCCCCAAAGACTCTATCAAAACCGTTGAGAGGTATCGGGAAATTGCTGGAGCCGGTGATGCCCATCACTACCAATTCGTTGCGGCTGTTCACAATCATACTGGCGGGTAATTCTTCTTCTAAACCGCCTAAAAAGGTGGCATATTGCACATTAGTACCGAGCGAATCGTATTTCATAATGACCACATCTACCTGCCCAGCATAGGAAACATCGAATGCTCCCCCGGTTACAGGGAAATCGGCACCGAAGGTAATCCCCGAGACGTAGCTATTGCCGGCGGCGTCGTACGTAGCAGAGTTGCCCCAGTTATCACTAAAAGAACCAGAATAGCGTGCAAAAATTAAGATAGGATCGATTACTAACGGGTACGCTTTGTGATAGCCCTCAGGAAACTCGAAGGATACCGTATTGCCCCGAAGTTGAAAATGCGATGGAACCACTACCGTATCGCCCTCAATCAGTTGGTAAGAAAACGGACGTTGCTCGATAAGGGTATTTAGAGTAGTTTCCACATGCAGATTCCCCTCGTGCAAATACATACTTTCGGCGCCTTCGTATTGTAGTCGAATTGCCGAAGGATCTGCGCCTACTGCCAACACAAATTCGTATTTCAGTTGTCCGTTTTGTTGTATAAAGTGTAAATCGGTCTTAGGATATACGTTTTGGTAAGTAGCTCCTTCGTATACGGCAAGGTTGCTGCTCCAGCGTGCGGGGTCATTGCCCAAAAAGTAGTTTTGGCGAACCGATTTTATGCTATTCCCGATGAGCTTAACGCCGGGGTTTGCTCCTAAAAAAGCCACTTGGATGCCATGTGCCTTAATTTTTTTATGCGAAGTAGGTACAGTTGGCAGTGCCGAAGCCACGCGTTGATGAGCGGCGCCTTCTTGGTGATGGGCGTGATGCATTTCTTCCACGGCGTGGGCATCATAAAACGTATAGGTGAGTTGGTGGGGGTGTAGGTGCAAGAACCCACCGGGTAATTTAGCACGAAACCGAACGTCAGGCTGCCATTGCTGTTGGTTTTCTACAAACTCGTAGGGTTTGGCAAATTGTGCTTTGGTTGTATGGCTCCAAGCTACTAAAACAAGAATCAGAAGGGTGTAGTAATAATATGTACGATACATGCCGCTAGTAATGCTAGTTTGGTTGAAAACTGATAACCCTATCAAGTTACGCACTGTATAATAAGAATGCTGCGTGTGAAACGGCTTTTTCACATCTGTTTGGCAAAGCGTTCTGCCAATACGATTCAAAAATTGCTTCTGTCTTCCTTCCTTTTGTTGGGTTAATCGCTCTGAGGAGTAGGGGTTAGGGTTGTCTCTGTAAAGGCTGTAAGCGTAAAAAAGCCTAAAAGCCCATTTGGAAAATTGCTAGGAGGATTTTCCGGAATTGTACGCGATAGCCCATTATTACTAATGAGTTGCTGTATACCTCGGTAATATTCGTAGGCATCTTCTGAGATTGCATAGGAACGCACTTTCAAAGGTGCTTCGGGAAACTCAATAGGTTCGGGAAATGCAAAAATGAGCGTTTGCCCGTTTAGCCCTCGGTCGTCGCTTAAAAATATTTGCTGGGGGAACAGCCGTTGTTCGCCTTCCCACAGCTGCCATAAGTAAAAGTTCCGAGTTGTGGGGGCATCGAAAAGAGAAATTTCGATGTAAAAACCATCTTCAAAACTAGGCAAATCGCGCCGTTCGATAAGGCGGATAGATGTTATGGTGGGAGGAGTTGGCATAGAGGCGGTGGCTTGCCACACCTCATTGTCTATTCGGACCGATAGCGTGTAATCTTGGTTAGGTTGTGCCGCAAATTGGGAGTTAATGGGTCGGTAATGCCCTGGGGTAGCCGCTTCAAACCGATTGAACCCCCCATTTTCGTCTACCAATGTAATAATAGCATTGGTAATTGGTGGAATCTGGTTCGTATTTCCAAAATCATCGGAGTAGCTCAGTTTCACATAGGTTTCGCCCAACTGATTGGTAACCCAGGCATCGGCGACTGGTACAGCAGGCGTACTCACCGTGATAAAGTCGGTAACAACTTCCTCGCAGCCCCCCATGCCTACACTCAATAAACACAAAACACTGTTATAGAAAATTACATGAAGTGAGCTACGAATTTTCATAGTTTAAAAGATGTGCGACAAATATCTATCTTTTACTAAATGAATATTACCTACAAAAAGTTGCGAAACTGTCAGTTAGGTAATCGTTGCCTACGAGATGTACAAAAGCGAATTGCACCAATGACGTTTTGTGTAGATAGGGTAATCAAACCAAAAATACTCCTATCATATAATCTTGGTCTATATTTGAGGGTCAATTCTTTCTTTATAATTACTTTGAATATATGCCTCGTGTATCAATTTTTTACATCATTTTGCTTTTAAGCTTGGGGCAAAGTTGCTCTTTTAGCCAAAAGGATAACATTTCAAAATCTATGAAAGCCAATTATTCACAGCCTTACCGGCCGAAATTTCACTTCTCGCCACCTCAGCAATGGATGAACGACCCAAACGGGATGGTGTATTACCAGGGCGTTTACCATTTATTTTACCAGCATCACCCCGATAGCAACGTATGGGGTCCCATGCATTGGGGACATGCAGTCAGTAGCGATTTGGTACGTTGGGAAAACCGACCCATTGCCTTATACCCCGACGAACACGGAATGATTTTCTCCGGCAGTGCCGTAGTAGATTGGAACAATACCTCTGGGTTTGGTACAGAAGAGAACCCTCCGCTGGTGGCTATTTTTACGTATCATCACCAAGAAAAAGAAAAAGCAGGGGCTGTAGACTACCAGACGCAAGGGTTGGCATATAGCACTGATGGTGGAATGACCTGGGCGAAATATGCCAAAAATCCTGTTTTGGGTAATCCGGGAATTCAAGATTTCCGCGATCCGAAGGTGTTTTGGTACCCACCCAACCAGCAATGGGTAATGGTTTTGGCGGTGAAAGATCATGTACGGCTTTACACCTCTCCTAACCTGAAAGATTGGACGTATGAAAGCGAATTTGGCAAAACCCAAGGCGCACATGGAGGCGTTTGGGAATGCCCCGATTTGTTTCCGCTGGTTGTAGGAGATACCGAAACAGAAAAATGGGTGATGTTGCTCAGCATTAACCCTGGAGGCCCGCAAGGCGGGTCAGCAACTCAATATTTTATAGGAGATTTTGATGGCAAAACGTTTATCCCAGCCGATACACTCACCCGATGGCTCGATTACGGTGCCGATAACTACGCTGGAGTTACATGGGCAGATATTCCGAAAGAAGATGGCAGACGACTTTTTATAGGATGGATGTCGAACTGGGAATATGCCAACCAAGTGCCTACCTATGATTGGCGAAGTGCTATGACGCTCCCTCGTACCCTCGCCTTGCGCAACGATTACCGACTGCTACAACAACCAGTGAATGAGCTCACCAGCCTGATGGATGGAGCACGCGCTTTACCAGAAATTTCTTTAGATTCCACATTTAAACTAGGCAGTTTAGCCCCCTACCACCACCAAAAGTTTTCACTCCATCTTGCCGATACGGCTCTATTTACCTGGCAACTCAGTAACGAAGAGGAATCGGTTACGCTAATGATTGATTTAGCTAACCACCGGGTTCAGTTTAACCGCTCTTCTTCCGGCGATACAGCCTTCAATGCAGTATTTGGGAACCCCCATGAAATGCCACTACCAGCAACCGAGCATATTCAAACAGTTGAGGTTTTTGTAGATGCTTCTTCTATCGAAATATTTCTGAATGAAGGAGCTTACGTAATGACGGAGTTGATATTCCCCACGCAGCCCTACCATACCCTTACGCTCAAAAACGAAGGAGGAGGAACAATTTCCCAGTTCATTTATCACGATATGATTCCGATTTGGCAATAGGTTAACTATAAAGCATAAAAAAAGCTGTCCGTTTCAGACAGCTTTTTTATTAAATCTATGCATGAATTGATTACATCATACCTGGCATACCGCCACCCATGCCGCCTGGCATACCGCCACCTGCTGCACCTTCTGGTTCAGGCTCGTCAGCTACTACACATTCGGTAGTAAGCAATAATGAGGCGATAGAAGCAGCGTTTTCAAGTGCTAAACGCGTTACCTTAGTTGGGTCGATTACACCATTTTCTACTAAGTTTTGGAACTCATCTACACGGGCATTGTAACCAAAGTCGCCTTCGCCTTCTTTTACTTTCTGTACAATTACAGAAGGCTCAAGGCCGGCGTTTGCTACGATTGTTCTCAAAGGAGCTTCCAATGCAGTACGGATGATGTTTACACCGGTTACTTCATCGTCGTTCGCAGTGTCTACGCTATCAAGTGCGCTCATTGCTCTGATGAAAGCGATACCACCACCGGTTACTACACCTTCTTCTACTGCTGCACGTGTCGCATGAAGGGCATCGTCAACCCGATCTTTCTTTTCTTTCATTTCTACTTCAGTAGCTGCACCAATATACAAGATGCCTACGCCACCCGAAAGTTTAGCTAAACGCTCTTGTAGTTTTTCTTTGTCGTAGTCAGAAGTAGTATTTTCAATTTGCTGTTTGATTTGGTTCACACGTGCGCGGATGTCATCGGCGTTGCCGGAACCATTCACAATGGTCGTATTATCTTTGTCGATAATAATTTTTTCAGCAGTACCTAAGTAGTCGATTGTAGCGTTTTCAAGTTTGTAGCCTCTTTCTTCAGAGATTACAGTACCTCCTGTAAGGATGGCGATATCTTCTAGCATAGCTTTGCGGCGGTCGCCGAAACCTGGGGCTTTTACCGCTGCAATGCGCAATGAGCCACGGATCTTGTTTACAACCAAGGTAGCTAATGCTTCGCCGTCCACATCTTCAGCAATAATTAAGAGAGGTTTGCCGGTTTGTGCCACTGCTTCCAATACAGGAAGAAGTTCTTTCATCGCCGAGATTTTCTTATCGTAAATCAAGATGTAAGGCGTATCGAGCTCGGCTTCCATCTTTTCAGTATTGGTTACAAAGTATGGAGAAAGGTATCCGCGGTCGAACTGCATCCCTTCTACGGTTTTCACCTCAGTTTCAGTTCCTTTAGCTTCTTCTACTGTAATTACTCCATCTTTGCCTACTTTATCCATTGCTTCGGCAATCATGTTACCAATTTCGTTGTCGTTATTAGCCGAAATAGTAGCAACCTGAGCAATTTCTTTGTTGTCGTTTACAGGGCGAGAGTTTTCGCGTAGTTGCTTCACAATAGCAGTTACGGCTTTATCGATACCGCGTTTTAAATCCATTGGATTTGCACCTGCAGCAACGTTTTTAATACCTGCACCGAAGATTGCCTGCGCAAGTACAGTAGCAGTTGTAGTACCGTCGCCGGCTTGGTCGGCAGTTTTAGAAGCAACTTCTTTCACAAGCTGAGCGCCCATATTTTCGATGGGTTCTTTCAATTCAATTTCTTTTGCTACAGAAACACCGTCTTTTGTTACAGAGGGTGCGCCGAATTTTTTGTCTAGGATTACGTTGCGACCTTTAGGTCCTAAGGTTACTTTCACCGCATCTGCTAGCACGTCAACTCCAATTTTGAGTTTGTTGCGTGCTTCAGTATCAAAGAAAAGTTTTTTAGCCATAATTAATTCGTTTTTGGATTAAATGTACAAGAAGAGTAATAAAAAGAAGGATAGAAATTAGATGATTGCAAAAATGTCAGATTCTCTCATGATGAGATAATCTTTCCCTTCGATGGTAATTTCAGTACCGGAGTACTTGCCATACAATACAGTATCACCTGCTTTTACGGTAAGAGGTTCGTCTTTTTTACCAGTACCTACAGCCACAATCTGTCCTTTTTGAGGCTTCTCTTTTGCAGTATCAGGAATGATGATGCCAGAAGCTGTTTTCTCTTCTGCCGCAGCCGGTTCTACCAGAACCCTGTCAGCCAATGGTTGGATGTTTAAATTTGACATTTTTACCTAGAGTTTTAAGTTGTTTTTTACTACTTGAAAAACAATTCCAACTTTCGCACTTGCATACCGTGTGCCAACCCTTTTACTCTGTCATTTTTACACTTTTCCTCTCTCTTAAACGCCTTTTTTCTTCTCTATTTTGCAATAAGATGATCAAGTAAGTTGGGCTTTACTATTTATACTGACAAAGTTGCGGTGCTTCAAACTGTCAAAATGCCGAGGTAGCTATTCCCAATGGTAGGGCAAAAAAAATCCCTCAATAGAATCATTGTTATTGAGGGATTTACTTCGGATAGCGTTTGGTTCTAAATATGGATTACCTCGTCGTATGCATCGGCCGCTGCTTCCATAATGGCTTCCGACATGGTAGGGTGGGGGTGTACCGACTTCACAATTTCATGACCGGTCGTTTCCAAGTTTCGGGCAACTACTACTTCGGCTATCATTTCGGTAACGTTGGCGCCAATCATGTGTGCGCCGAGCCACTCTCCATACTTTGCATCGAAAATCACTTTGATGAACCCATCTTTCACGCCGCCAGCACTGGCTTTCCCCGATGCCGAGTAGGGGAATTTACCTACTTTGATTTCGTAGCCGGCTTCTTTGGCAGCTTTTTCGGTATAGCCCACCGAAGCAATTTCGGGTTGGCAGTATGTACAGCCAGGGATATTGTTATAATTCAGTGGGGTTGGGTGTAAGCCTGCTATTTTTTCTACGCAGATGATGCCTTCGGCTGAAGCTACGTGTGCTAGTGCAGGCCCATGCACAATATCGCCAATAGCATAAATCCCCGGAATGTTCGTGGCGTAGTAGTCGTCTACGAGTACTTTCCCTTTGTCGGTAGCTACGCCGACATCTTCCAGACCGATGCCCTCTAAGTTAGTGGCAACTCCTACGGCAGAAAGTACCACATCGCATTCTAGGGTATGCTCGCCTTTTTTATCTTTGACTTTTACGATACATCCTTCCCCTGAAGTATCTACCGATTCTACAGCAGCACCGGTCATTATTTTAATGCCGTTTTTCTTAAAAGTACGTGCCAACTGTTTTGAAACGTCATCATCTTCATTCGGAACTATGTTATCCATATATTCTACAATAGTTACCTCGGTTCCAATGGCATTGTAGAAGTAGGCAAACTCTACTCCAATGGCGCCTGAACCCATTACTACCATGCTTTTGGGTTGGTTTTCAAGTACCATCGCTTTGCGGTAGCCAATTACTTTTTCATTATCAATCGGGATATTGGGTAACTCGCGAGCACGGCCTCCTGTGGCAATTATGATGTGCTTGGCTTCATAGGTTTGTTGCGAACCATCTTCGGCGGTTACTTCTACTTTTTTGTCTTTCGTGAGTTTCCCGAAGCCCATTAGTTTTTCTACTTTGTTCTTTTTGAACAAGAATTCGATTCCCTTGCTCATACCACCGGCTACATCGCGGCTTCGGGTAATCATGTTTCCAAAATTTACGGAAGCATCGGTAACATCGATGCCATAATCGTTTGCATGTTTGATGTACTCAAATACTTGCGCGCTTTTTAGCAGGGCTTTTGTTGGGATACACCCCCAATTTAGGCAGATACCTCCAAGCGATTCTTTTTCTACAACGCCTACCTTCATGCCGAGTTGCGCGGCGCGAATAGCGGCTACATATCCTCCGGGACCACTCCCAATTACAATTAAATCGAACTTTGACATATTCGGGTATGAGTTAAAGTTGGTGATGAGTATGTACAAGGCGGTTGCATGCCTTGTTCGCATTTTACGATACCACAAAAATACGCCATTTGGTGGGCAAGGCAACCTTTCCACTATTTTGCTGGATATTTCTTTAGAAGATTTGGCAATTGTAAAATCAAAGGGGGCTTATTCGGCTTGAGCGTTCAGAGGGATGGTAAAGATAAAAGTTGCTCCTTTACCTTCGTGGCTTTGGGCACTGATAGTGCCGCCATTCAAGCGTACAAACTCATGGCACAGCATTAAACCTAAGCCTGTACCAGGTTCTTTTGCCGTCCCTTTGCGCGATACTACCTTTTGCGCTGAAAATAAATCGTTGAGGATTGAGGGCGGTATCCCGATGCCGTCGTCGGTAACGCTTACCTCTAAAAACGTAGACTTCGTTTGGGTACGAATAGAAATACTGCCTCCTATATTCGTGAATTTTATAGCATTCGAAACAAGGTTGCGTAATACTAACTGAATTTGCGCCCGATCTGCCCAAACTTGTAGTGTTTCATCTACGTCGTAGAGGATTGAAATATGCTTGTCTTTTGCAATAGCCCCCAACGTTTTGATTACCTGCTGTACTACCTCTACAAACGGAAAGTGCGTAGCTTTTGTACGAATCCCTCCCATTTGTTGGCTTGCCCAGTTGAACAGGTTCTCGATGAGGGAAAGCGTACCGCTCATCCTGATGCTGAGATCTTGCAGCAGTTCTTTGCGTTCTTCCTCGCTGACCATATCGCGGTTGATTAGCAACAGCGTACTTTGCAGGGAAGCGAGCGGGCTGCGCAAATCGTGCCCTACAATCGACAGGATTTTATCGCGGAGCGCTACCAAATCTTCTAACTTTTGGGTGCGTTCGGCTATTTTTTGCTCAAGGTTGGCGTTTAGTTCTTTGAGCTGATGGTTCTGTTGGCGGTTCTTTTTTTCTAACTGATAGGTTTCAATAGCTCCTTTGGCAGTAAACATAAGTGCCAAGTGTTCCCAGGGTTTGCTAATATAGCCATACAAATGTACGGCTTGGATGGCTTTTGCTACTTCATGTTCATTGCCAACACCAGTAAGCATAATTTTTTGGGTTGAAGGCAGCTTTTCTTGTATGCGTCTGAGAAGCTCGTCGCCACGCATATCAGTAAGGAGGTAATCGACAATCACTAAGGGGATATCCTCTTCGGCTTGCTTTAGTTCGTCAATCAGTTGCAGTGTATCACCTCCTGTTTCGCAAGTTTCTATGAGATAGTCGTTTCCGAACGAGTCGTATAATTCGTTTCGCATTGCTTGCAAAACAAGAGGTTCGTCATCGGTGCAAATAATTATCGGTTTTTTCATAAATACTATTTGAACTTTTACACTTTTACCCCAATTACGAGGATATCGTCAATTTGGCGGTTTTCTTTTCCTTTCCATTCGGTTAGTTTTTTGGCAAGTGCTATTTCTTGGTCTTTTGCTGGCAGTGCCGATAGTTGCCAAAGCATACTGCGGAAGTGGCTAGCCATCATTTTTCTGCCATGATCCCCTCCGAACTGGTCTTGCATACCATCAGAATATACATAAATCTGATCACCTTTTTGTAAAGTAAATTCGTGTTCTACGAAAGGCTCAGGACGTTTGTATCCTCCACCAATCGCATTTCGATTTCCTTTGGTAACTACAAGCTCGCCATTTTTTACCAATACTAAGGGGTTTTTGGCGCCCGCATAGCGTAATTGTAACGTGTTGAGGTTGAGCGTACAAACGGCCATATCCATGCCATCGGCCACATTGCCTTCCTGTCGGTGCCGGAAGGTTTGTTGCACAAATACATCCATTTGCTCTAAAATGGCTTTGGGCGAAATTTCTTTCTCAGTGGTAACAATTTTATTGAGCAATACTACACCGATGGTACTTATAAAAGCTCCGGGAATCCCATGGCCGGTGCAATCGGCGGCTACGATTACGATGTGCTCATCTAGGGAATCGAACCAATAAAAATCGCCACTTACTACATCGCGAGGTCGATAAAATATAAAGCTATCCGGGAGTTTACTGTGTAAGATTTGCGAAGACGGAAATGTAGCCATTTGCAGGCGTTTGGCGTAGTTTAAACTCGCTTCAATATTCTGGTTTTTTTCTTCGATAATTTGATTTTTGCGGCTGAGTTCTTCGGATGCTCGCGCAAGGTGTTCGTTAGAGAGGCGAAGTTCTTGGGTGCGTTTTTCCACCTTTTCTTCTAACGAGGCATTTAGCTGAACGAGTTCTCGGTTAGTTTGCTCAAGCTGTTGCGCCTGGTAGAAGCTCACTATGGCTTGTTCTACCGTCATTTTTAAGTCTTCGGGCGACCACGGTTTGGTAAGGTAGCGGTATAAGTTGGCTTTATTTACCGCATTGGTTACCCCCTCAAGCCCCGATTGCCCCGTGAGCATAATGGTATGCGTGTTTGGGAGCATGCGGTGTATTTCAATGAGTACGGTATCGCCCTTCATTTCAGGCATAATGTAATCGGAAATAACTACCGGAATCTCAAACCCTTCTTCCGTGAGTTCTTCCATAATTTCAAGGGCATCTTCACCGCTTTCGGCAACTTCGATCATGTAGTAATCGCCAAATGCATCGCGCAGTTCAATTCGCAAGCTGTTCAGAATCATTGGCTCATCGTCTACACAAATGATAGCTGCATTTCTTTCCATGATGATGAGTAAAATAGTTCAAGTTTATAACGTAACGAAGGTCGTAATTGGTAGAAGCATCTGCAAAACGCTTTAAAAAAGTATCTTAGCTACGTAAGATGTACCGAGCTTGCCACTTCTGTCTGGTGTGTACGGTTCTTAAGGTCAGTGGAGCTTTGTAGTTATCCGAGTAGCTTGTGGCATAGGAGGATGGCGCTACTCAGCATTTTTTAAAAAATAGGATAAAAAAAAGAATGTGGGCATAGCTAACCCTATACTTTTTGGGTGGCTACTCGTACAATTTCCATTAGCTCAGTAGCTTCCCAAGGTTTGGCTACGAGTTGGTCAACGGCTACTTGCCGGTGTTGTTCTTGCCAAAACTGGGGGTGCGTTTGCCCGGTGAGCATCACGCACATAATATCGTTGTAGCGTTGCCGAATGGTATTGAGTAGCTCATCGCCGGGCATACCGGGCTTCATGATGCAATCGGAAATTACTAACGGAACAGTGTAGCCAGCCTCTATCAGTTCTTCAAGAATTTCTAGCGCTTCTTCGCCCGACTCGGCAACTTCGTAGTAAAAAGCATTTCCAAAATGGCTGTATAGCTCATGCTTTAAACTATCGAGAATGATTTTTTCGTCATCCACACAAAGGATGGCGACCTTGGAACTTTTCATGCTTTGGAGTATTAGAGACTGCGAATGGAATATTAGTAAAGTTTAATTTTTCCTTAAATTAGTACAAATTTTAATCTGAACCTACTGTAGCGCTAACTTGCCCTCGGAAAACTCTTACAAAGCGATTAGATGCCAATGCATCAGCACAAAAGCTGTTTGTTCATGTGGAAAACAGCCTTTGTGTACGCTCTAAGTTTTTTTAGTAAGGAAAAGGATTAATCGAAGTCGTTATCGTCGTTCACAAAGTCGTTATCATCGTTCACATTAGAGTCGAGGTAATCTACATCGCTGTATTTCTCTTCGTACTCTTCTTTGATGAAATCTTTCAGGTTCCCATCATCATCATAATCGTCGTCGTCTTCAATAATGCTTACTGCCTTATTTACCGACATGCGAATAAGATAGTAGTAATCGTCGGTTTCAAAAGGGAGTCCGAGTTTCTTTTCACCTTCTTTATTTACAAAACTTACTAGGTGTTCTGTAAACCCTTTCGGATAGACCAATTTTAATTGCTCTTTGATGTTGTCGGGCAACTTTTCGTAATCTTTTACAACTCTAGGTTTGCTCATGGCTTTTCAATGTTTTAGAAAGAAGAGTTTTGTCTTTAGACTTTTAAAAAAACGAATTAACAGAATGTGAGTTGAAGTACAAATGATATTTTTAAGTTTCTGAATGTTTAAGGCTATCTATCTGAAATGAATCTGTTCAAAATTAGTTTCCAATACTTGGTGGCGCGGCCGCTAAATACACTGCTTAATATGCTGATTCTTTCGTTGGGTGTGGCTATCATCGTTCTTTTGTTGTTGGTAAGCACACAAATTGAACGGCAACTTAGCACCAATGCTAAAGGAATCGATTTAGTAGTAGGGGCAAAGGGCAGCCCTTTGCAGCTCATTCTGTCAAGTATTTTTCATATCGATTACCCCACGGGCAACATCCCTTTAGAAGAAGCGCAACAGCTTGCCCAAAATCCAATGGTAAAATATGCCATACCTCTGGCGCTGGGCGATAGCTATCGGGGGTTTCGTATTATAGGCACCAACCATCGGTATGCTGAGTTATACAATGCCAATTTGCAAGCTGGCGCACTGTGGGAAACCGATTTTGAGGTTACCATAGGCGCTAATGTGGCAAGTGAACTTCAGCTATCGGTGGGTGATACGTTTTTCGGAGCTCATGGCATGGGCGATGCCGTAGGCGACGAACACGCCGAACACGCCTACCGAGTAGTAGGGGTGCTTGCCCGAAGCCAAACCGTGCTCGATCGGCTCATTCTTACCAATGTGGAAAGTATATGGGAAGCCCACGCGCACGAGGAACCAGAAACTACTGTGCCTCCTAAAGCCGAAAGCCAACCTTCTACCGCCGACACTACCACGCACGGTGCGCACCATGCTACAGCGCATGGGCATGAACCGACACACACAGATACAGCCCAAAAGCTCAGTTCGCAAGAAGCTCAACAAAAAATGTTACAAACGCGGCAAACCGATAAAGATACCGGCCTTCCCGAAGGAGACGCCAATAGCGAAATCACTTCGATGCTCGTGAAATTTACTTCCCCTATGGGCATTTTGTCGTTCCCTCGGTTTATTAATCAGAATACTTCGATGCAGTCAGCATCGCCGGCATACGAGGTGAATCGCCTTTTTAACCTAATCGGGATTGGGTTCGATATGCTGCGCGCCTTTGCCTACCTAATGGTATTTATTGCAGCATTGAGTATTTTCATTGCTTTGTATAATGCGCTTAAAGAACGCCGATACGATTTGGCAGTAATGCGTGCAATGGGTGCGTCGAAAGGGCGGTTATTTCTGCTTGTCATTTTAGAAAGTACGTTGGTTACTGCCCTGAGTGCAGTAGTAGGGATTATGCTAGGGCATGTTACGTTGCAGGTAGTCGGGACTGTATGGGAAACTTCAGGACACGTAGGTGTGAGCGGATTTACCTTTCTTTGGGAAGAAATCTATGTGTTGGTAGCTTCGTTAGGGCTTGGGGTGTTTACCGCCTTCATCCCTGCGTTGCAAGCCTACCGCACCAATTTAGCGGCTGTTTTGGCAGAAGGATAATCGGCAATTTGGTTACTTTTGTCGGTAGCCAGACAAACTGCTTTTGGAAAAATCCTGTTAATAACTAAAGCATCTTTTTTATAAAACTATTGATATTCTTTGTATGAAAACACTAAAGCGCTCCGCTTTTGCCCTTCTTTTTGTAATGATAGGAATGGCAAATACAGCTTTTATCGAAAAAGAAAAACCTGCTAAAATAGAATGGCTCACGTTCGAAGAAGCCGTAGAACTAAATAAAACACAACCTAAGAAGTTTTTTATTGATGTGTACACCGATTGGTGCGGCTGGTGCAAAGTAATGGATAAAAACACCTTTAGCGATCCGTACATTGCCCAATACATTTCTGAGAATTACCATGCCGTAAAATTCAATGCAGAACAACGCGAATCGGTAGAGTTTCAAGGCAATACGTTTAAGTTTGTGGCGCAGGGCAGAAAAGGCTACCACGAGCTAGCCGCAGCATTGCTCAATGGAAAGTTAAGTTTTCCTACGGTGGTGTTTCTCGATGAGCAAATGCGTATGATACAGCCTATACCTGGCTACCAGAAGCCAGAGAACCTTGCTCCGATTTTAACGTATTTTGCCGAAGATCACCACACGAAAACCTCTTGGGATGATTTTCAAAAGAATTATCAATCGCCTTTTGAGAATCGGTAAGAAGGTCGTGCATTACTGCCTTGGAAAAGCCATGGGTTGTCAACACCGATGGCTTTTTTTGTGATGAATTACATGTATATTTCACTATCTTATTACTACTAATAGAGATATAATTACAGAAAGTATAAAACGCTTAAATATTCAAGTCAGCGAATATTTATTATAATGAGAGTAATGCTGTTTGCTAATCAGAGTATAAATGCAAAGCTTGTGTGGGGGAAGCTGACTATTACACATGGTATCTTAAAATCGCTCTTATACTGTAAACAAATTAGAAGAATCTGATTTGGAAGTGAAACCAAGACGTAGTTGAGCTACTTTCATGAAAACCAAGCACATATTTGTATCCTTCCTGATTTTATCGTTATTACTAACTTTTTACCGTATCCCGTCGGAAGTTCTTTTTAGTGATTTCGTCTATCATCTTTCAAGAAAACTTATACATATCATTGTAGGGGTTTACTATGCTAAAATTCTGTACAAACTCACTAAAAACAAGGAAGCATTCCGTATTAGCTATCTACTAACCATAATACCTGTCATATTTGCCCTCTTAGCATTGTTTGACATTATTCAAATAAAACCGCAAGCTGCATTCTTTAGACTTGTTGTCATTGAAAATCAAGCAGTTAATTGAAAGTTCCATAAACCTGC
>CAYMYI010000075.1:1047-19821 GCA_964394585.1 uncultured Roseobacteraceae bacterium | reverse complement strand
ATTCGAACCCACGACCCCTGGAACCACAATCCAGTGCTCTAACCAACTGAGCTACGATCGCCGTGTGCTTTTTTTGAGTGCGCAAATATAAAGAAAGAGTTTTTTTACACAAAAAATTATTCTGCGTTAAACTGTAAGCGTTTTCCCTTCACGCTTTCGTCGAACTGCCCATTTTGGTAGGCTATGTGCCCTGAAACAATGGTATGGGTTACAGTGCCGGCAAATGTATGCCCTTCAAACGGCGACCAGCCACATTGGTAGTGTAGGTTTTCTTTACTCACGCGTTGTGGCTTCGAAGGATCGAGCAATACAAGGTCGGCCCAGTAGCCTTCGTGGATAAAGCCTCGCTCTTTAATACGAAACAAAATCGCGGGGTTGTGGCATGCCTTCTCCACAATTTTTTCTAAGCTGATTTTCCCTTGTTTGTGCAAATCGAACATGGCTTGTAGGTTATGTTGTACAAGGGGGCCGCCCGAGGGTGCTTTGAAGTAGGTATTTTGCTTTTCTTCAAGCGTGTGGGGTGCATGGTCGGTGGCAAGTATATCGATGCGGTCATCTAGCACGGCTTGCAAGATCGCCTCGCGATCGCTTGCCGTTTTTACGGCAGGGTTCCATTTGATCAGTGTCCCTTTTTTGGCGTAGTCTTCTTGGGAGAACCACAAATGGTGCGTACAGGCTTCAGCGGTAATTTTTTTCTCCGATAGCGGAAGAGAATTATCAAAAAGCTGGGTTTCCTTAGCAGTGGAAATGTGCAAAATATGCAGGCGCGTTCCGTGCTGTTTGGCAAGTTCTACAGCAAACGACGAGGAAAGGTAGCAGGCTTCGGCACTGCGTATTTCGGGGTGTAACTCAATGGGGACTTCTTCGCCGTATTGCTCGCGAAATTTCGCTTCGTTGGCTAAAATGGTGGGAGTATCTTCGCAGTGTGTGGCAATGAGCATATTCACTTCAGAGAAGAAACCTTCTAGCGTTTTTTGGTCGTCTACTAACATATTTCCCGTGGAAGACCCCATGAAAATTTTTACACCACACACCCATTCGGGGTCTACTTTGAGTACTTCGGCGAGGTTATCGTTGGTAGTGCCCATATAAAACGAAAAGTTGGCTAGGGAATCACGCGTACCAATCGCATATTTTTCTTCTAAACGCTCTATGGTAACAGCCCCTGGTTTGGTATTGGGCATTTCCATGTACGTAGTAACGCCACCGGCAACAGCAGCGCGGGCTTCGGTCTTGATTGTAGCTTTGTGGGTAAGCCCGGGTTCGCGGAAGTGGACTTGGTCGTCGATAAATCCGGGGAGTAAATATTTTCCTTCGCTCTCAATCAATACATCGTGTGGTTTGTTACGTAGGTCGCTTCCAATCTGGTGTATAAATCCATCTTTGATGTAGACATCGGCAGTTTGGATAGTTCCTTCGTTCACAAGTTGTGCATCACAAATAAGGATTCGTTTCATAATAGAAGGTGTTTGTTGTTCATTTTTCATGGAAAGGTAATAGAAATTTACGAATGTGCTGAAGTGCCAACCGCGCTGCTTTGGACAGATTAACTCGAAAAGAATTGTTTGAGAAAGGAGAGGACTTTTGAATCTTTAAAAATCAGGATACTCAACTCAAGGAAATCCCCAATCACATAAACTTTGGTAGATATACTAAGTGAACCCAAAAATTAGTTTAAGTTAATAGAGCAATTTGCCTAAACTTCTCTTCAAAAAGGTTGTTTGGAATTGTATAGCTTTCGTTATATTTCAACGTACTCATCCAACATTGAAAATTCTTATACAAAACAATGCGTAACTACCTATCGTACTCCATCTTTTCATATATCATCCTTGCCCTTATTGGGTTTTCTTGCAAGGAAAATCCCCCTACTCAACAAGAAATAGCCGTAGCTTATGACTCGGCAGAGCAAGCTTTCGAAGAAGATTCTCTCATTGCTGTATATCGCGATAGCCTGCTCAAGTATTTTAGCCCGCTTGAAATGGATCTTATTCGGCAGTATAAATACAACCACGAAAACTTAATTACGGAAATGGATTTTTACACGTTTTACCGCAATGCCAATACGTTGCGAAAAACGCTGACCAAAACGCTGAATAAGTATGCCATGAAGCGAAGAGATGCAAACCTGCCATTGGCGTCTTTCGATTGGTTTGAAAACCTAGCAAGAGGCTACCGTGTCTTTCGGTTTGAAGAACAAGGCAGGTATATGATTTTCTTTGACTATCTCGATTTGGAAGAACATGCCATGCAAACCGAAGGCACACACGACGATGAGTTCATCAGTTTACTGGAAATGTCGTACGATTCGGTAACTCACAAAAACAATTGGACCGCAGAAGTTGGAGGAACGTATTGCAGCCAACTAGGAACGGGGAAACATTTTGAAATTTTGCAGCAAGCTAACAGTGTGCTAGAGAGTAGTAGAATTTTTTATAAAGAAATTCACAAAATTCAGGTAGCCCTCATTAATGATATCCTCTTTTCGCAAAATTATTGTAATTCTATGGCAGAAGTTCGCCAAGAGATTACCAAAATAATCGATGAGGTGGAGTTTACAGGAAAAGAAATTGAACTACTGAAAATTCGGCTTGAGCAAGTATCTGAATCCGAGGATTTTAACTTGCATTTTAATTGCACCACAGAAGATTGCCCCGAAGCTCCAGTAATGAACCTGCGCGATAATGTTTAAATACCCATGAGTAAGTTTTTGTTAGAAGATGATAACGAACGAGGAATTTTAGCTACACTAACCGGTACATTTCCTCGTAGCGGTACGGTAGAGTGGATTGGCATCCGCCCGGCGAGCCGCCAACCCATCGAAGTGGTTGAACAAGTAGAGGCAATTCCCGGCGAGGGGCTTACAGGCGATCGGTTCAAAGGAAAGCCCGAAAGTAAACGGCAAGTAACCTTTATACAGGCAGAGCACCTAGAAGCCGTAGCCAAGTTTATGGGGGTAGAACGAATTTCCCCGGAGTTAACACGCCGCAATATTGTAGTAAGAGGCATCAACCTTTTTTCGCTAAAAAATCATACGTTTTGTGTGGGGACTGCACTTTTTGAAATGACCGGGCTGTGCTACCCTTGTTCGCGTATGGAAGAAAACCTTGGCGAAGGGGGGTATAATGCTATGCGAGGGCACGGAGGAATCACCGCACGAGTAATACAACAGGGCATCGTCCGGCTGGGCGACGCTGTAACTGTTAATTCTTAAGCTATTAAATTAGCAAGAAATGAAAAAGCCAAGCAATTCGCTTGGCTTTTTCGTTGCGTAACGATGATCTATAGAGTCTTTAGAGTGTTCCTCGTTCTTGTTGCTCGCGTTCAATGGCTTCGAAAAGTGCCTTAAAGTTTCCTTTTCCAAACGATTTAGCACCTTTCCGCTGGATAATTTCAAAAAACATGGTAGGGCGAGGTTCTACCGGTTTGGTAAAAATCTGGAGCAAGTATCCTTCGTCGTCGCGGTCTACCAAAATGCCTAATTCTTTAAGGGGGGTCAAATCCTCGTCAATTTCGCCCACGCGGTCGAGTAACGTTTCGTAATATGTGCTGGGTACGCGTAAGAACTCAACACCGCGATCGCGTAAGGCAGTTACCGTTTCAATGATATTGTTGGTAGCCACAGCAATGTGTTGAACGCCAGCACCATTATAAAAATCAAGATATTCTTCTACTTGCGATTTTTTCAGCCCATCAGCCGGTTCATTAATCGGGAATTTAATGCGCCCATTACCGTTGCTCATTACCTTACTCATCAGTGCTGTATACTCTGTAGAAATATCTTTATCATCAAACGAAACAAGCTGAGTAAAGCCCATCACGTTTGCATAAAAATCTACCCATTGGTTCATCTCGTTCCAGCCTACATTGCCCACCATATGGTCAACGTAGCGCAGCCCAATTTCGGTAGGTCGGTAGGCAGGTTTCCACGCGACAAAGCTTGGTAAGAATACCCCTTGGTAATGCTTGCGTTCTATAAAAAGGTGCACCGTTTCTCCATACGTATGGATTCCTGAAATTACGACGTCACCATACTGGTCGGTTTGCTTCGTGGGTTCCATGTAGGGTTTAGCACCGCGTTTCACCGTTTCGTTGAACGAATAGGTAGCATCGTCAACCCACAACGCAACTACTTTTACCCCATCGCCTTTTTCGTCAAGGTGTCGACCCATATCCGTGCCTTTTTGCAAGGGAGTCGTAAGCACCAAAGTGATTTTCCCTTGGCGTAATACATACGATTGTCGGTCTTTCAGTCCGGTTTCCAAACCTGCCATTGCGAGCGGTTGGAACCCAAAGGCAGTTTGATAGTAGTGAGCTGCTTGTTTGCAATTTCCCACATACAGTTCAATGTAATCAGTTCCATTAATCGGGAGAAAGTCTTGCGCATCGGCAAATACTTTTTCAATCGAATTTTCAACTTGTGTTGCCATGTTATTCGCTTTATTTTTAATGAAAAATTTCTATATTAAAGAGTTTTGTAAACTATGAATGCTCTAACCAAGATTTGTAATACTTACCATCGTCGATTTTAAGAGCTGCTTCGGTAAGTTGCAGTGGACGGAACGGATCAATCATCACGGCAAGTTCTTCGGTTTCTTTTTTACCTAAGCTGCGTTCCATAGCACCGGGGTGTGGCCCGTGTGGAATACCGCCTGGGTGTAGGCTGATGTATCCTTGGTCAATATCATTGCGGCTCATAAAATCGCCATCTACGTAATAGAGCACTTCATCGGAGTCGATATTGCTGTGGTTGTAAGGCGCCGGCACGGCTTGAGGGTGGTAGTCGTACAGGCGTGGGCAAAACGAGCAAACCACAAAGTTGTGTCCTTCGAACGTTTGGTGTACAGGAGGCGGTTGGTGCACACGGCCGGTAATGGGTTCAAAATCGTGGATAGAAAACCCGAAAGGATAGTTGTAGCCATCCCATCCTACGATATCGAAGGGGTGCGCCGCATAAACAAGCTGATGCAACAATCCTTGTTTGCGAACCTTAATGAGGAAATCGCCTGTGGCGTCGTGTGTTTCTAAGTCTTGCGGAAGTTTTAAGTCGCGTTCGCAGAAAGGAGCATGTTCGAGTAGTTGCCCAAAACGGTTTTGGTAGCGTTTCGGAAAGCGAATGGGGCTGAACGATTCTACATAGAAAATTCTATTTTCTTCTGTATCGAACTCGATTTGGTAAATCATCCCACGTGGGATTAGCAGGTAATCGCCATACTCGAAGGGAATATTCCCTAAAAGGGTACGCAGCGTACCACTGCCTTTATGAATGAAGAGTAACTCATCGGCTTCTCCATTTTTGTAAAAGTAGTCGGTCATGGAGTTACGAGGTGCAGCAACGCCAATATGGACATCGCTATTCACCATTAGCAGTGTTCGGCTGTCCAAGAAGTCATCTTGAGGAGGAACATCAAAGGTTACTAGTTTCCTCGCGGTCATGTTGTGCTCTACGGCAATTTTAGGGCGTACATCCGTTGCTTCTAAAATCTCTTTGACCATTGTAGGGCGGTGGATATGGTAGAGCAACGAGGACACCCCAGAGAACCCTTCAGTTCCAAACAGTTGTTCGTAGTAATACCCCCCCTCTGGTTTTTGGAAGGTGGTATGCCGTTTTTTAGGAATCTTTCCAAGGGAATGATAATGAGACATATGAATATATTGTTTTATTAATAGTTGTTGTGCTTACTAATTTAACAAGAAAAGAGGGCTTTCCTTCAAAATATTTACAAAAATTAAAGAGAAGCCCCCTAAAATGTGCTACAGGCGCATTTCGGGGATTTCCCCTTCGACGACTAACCTGCCTGCTGTAGCTGCTTTGATTTCCTCCACAGAAACCCCGGGGGCACGTTCACGCAGCACAAACCCTTGCTCAGTGATGTCCATCACGGCGAGGTTCGTTACCACTTTTTTTACGCATCCTACACCGGTGATGGGCAGGGTACACTGCGAAAGGAGTTTCGATTCTCCGGCTTTGTTGGTGTGCATCATGGCTACGATGATGTTCTTAGCAGAGGCTACCAAATCCATTGCGCCGCCCATGCCCTTCACCATTTTACCTGGGATTTTCCAATTAGCAATATCGCCGTTATCGGCTACTTCCATTGCGCCGAGGACCGTTAGGTCGATATGCCCCCCACGAATCATGGCGAAGCTGGTGGCAGAATCAAAAATGGAAGAACCAGGCAAGGTCGTGATGGTCTCTTTGCCGGCATTAATCATATCGGGGTCTACTTGTGCTTCGGTAGGGAAAGGTCCCATACCAAGCAGCCCATTTTCCGATTGTAGCGTTACTTGGATACCGTCGGGGATGTAGTTGGCAACTAGCGTAGGGATGCCAATTCCTAAGTTTACATAGAAGCCGTCTTCCAGTTCTTGGGCTATGCGTTGAGCAATTCCAAATTTATCTAATGCCATTGTCTTTTGGTTTAGGTCTTTGTATTGATTTTGTTAGGAACGTACAGTGCGTTTCTCGATGCGTTTTTCGTAGCCGACACCTTGGAAAATGCGCTGTACGAAAACACCGGGGGTATGAATCATGTTCGGGTCAAGTGTGCCGGGCTCTACCAGTTCTTCTACTTCGGCTACGGTAATTTTCCCTGCCATAGCCATCATAGGGTTAAAATTTCTGGCAGTTCCTTTAAAAATTAGGTTTCCCTGGGTATCGCCTTTCCAAGCTTTTACAAAGGCAAAATCGGCGGTTAGTGCCGATTCTAGCAAATACATCTTGCCGTTAAACTCGCGTACTTCTTTTCCTTCGGCAACTTCGGTACCATAGCCTGCTGGGGTAAAAAATGCAGGGATTCCCGCGCCACCAGCGCGGCAACGTTCGGCTAGCGATCCTTGCGGGATTAGCTCTACTTCGAGTTCACCACTGAGCAGCTGCCGCTCAAATTCAGCATTTTCGCCTACGTACGACGAAATCATTTTCTTGACTTGGCGTTGCTGAAGCATTAGCCCGATGCCAAAATCGTCTACGCCTGCATTGTTAGAAATACAAGTGAGGTCTTTTGCTCCCAGTTCTACAAGGGCGGCGATGCTATTTTCGGGGATGCCGCAAAGGCCAAATCCACCGAGCATGAGCGTCATGCCATCGGTAACGCCTTCAATCGCTGTTTTTGCATTTTCAAATACTTTGTTCATGGTAGGGTATGTATGTTGTCTTTCACTAAAGAAATAAGGTGGTAAAGCAACTGATTGTTTTCTATACCACCTCAATTAATTGTATGTTGTTGTGTATTGGTTAAGGTCGATAAAGGTATATCGTACCTTGTAGCAATTTTATTGAAAAAAGATTGCTTTAACAACTATTAATTCTTAAAAATCTATTAGTATAACAACTAATTGTAATTCAAGAATTAGATAGACTACAAAGATGTGGAGCGTTCTTTCTAGTTTCTCCCTTTTTTTTACCCATTCGTTGTGTTTTTCTTCCTAAATCTCTACCCTACGCCTTCTTTTCAAACCATAATATCTTGCTATCTTTACTTACATACATTCATTACTCCATATACATCAAATACTGCATTGCCATGATAAAGCCCGTTATTGCCTTACACGGAGGTGCCGGTGTGATTACCCAACGCACCATCAGCCTTGAACAAGAAAACGCCCACCGCATTGCCCTAGAAGAAGCCTTACAAATTGGGAGTCGTATTTTAGAAAGAGGCGGCAATGCTTGCGAAGCTGTGGAAATGGCAGTAGCGTCTTTAGAAGATTGTCCTCTTTTTAATGCAGGAAAAGGCTCGGTATTTACCAATAAAGGAGTGCACGAAATGGATGCAAGTATTATGGATGGCGCTACGCTGAATGCGGGAGCTGTATCAAAAATTGCCAGTGTGCGCAACCCCGTACGCATGGCACGCCGGGTGATGGAAACTTCAGAATACACTTACTTGAGTGGCCGCGAGGCACTCGATTTTGCCGAATTGCACGAGATTGATTTTGAAGACAACGAGTATTTTTTTCAGCAGAACCGGTATGATCAACTACTGGTAGCCCAAAACATTGGCAAGGCGAAACTCGACCACTCCGAAATGCCCTCTAGCGTTACCAATGGCAATACGCCCATAGGAGGCGGTGCACACGATACGCCTGAGCTCCCCGATGAACCCGACGATAAATTTGGGACAGTAGGAGCCGTAGCACTCGACCAACACGGAAATTTAGCCGCAGCGACTTCTACCGGCGGGCTTACCAACAAAAAGTACGGTCGCGTAGGCGATAGTGCCATTGTAGGCGCAGGAACCTATGCAAATAATGCAACTTGCGCGGTTTCCTGTACGGGCTACGGGGAGTATTTTATAAGAACAGTAGCCAGCCACGATGTTTCTTGCCTGATGGAATACAAAGGGCTATCGTTGCAAGAGGCTTGCAATACGGTGTTATTTGATAAAATCGGGAAACTAGGTGGGCTAGGAGGCATGATTGCCCTCGATACCCGTGGCACCGTGTATTTTTGCTTCAATACGGAAGGGATGTACCGCGCATATCAAACCATGGGCGATTCTCCTGTTATTAAGATTTACAAAGACTAATTTCCTTAGTTTGTACAATGCCAAACGCTGCTGAACTTCCGCCTAAATATTACCTTACCTACTTTCAGTATTTGGTGGCGTTTGTGGAGCAACAGTATGGCAACCTCCTTTCGGAGAGCGAACAAGCTTTTATACGAGAATTTCGGCAAATGCCCGAAAATGCTCAATGTTGGTACATACGCCTGGCAAATCGAAGAGGACGTTTTTTTCGGTTGGAGAAATTATCCTATCCGGAATTGCCTCCTTTAGAAACTCAGTTACCTATCTTGGAGCAGGCACACTTGGTGCAGCGCCTCGAAAAAATCCCCGAACTCTACCTCAACGACGTGCTCTCGCTGTTTACTAAGCCAGAGTTGCTTCACATTTTCCATTTCTTAGAAGATGAACTCGGCACATTAAAACAAATGAAACGAGCACCCTTGCTTGCTTTGCTAAAGCAGCATCTTTCTGTAAAAGAGCTATCAGATGCATTGTGCGAAACCTCCGTTCTGATAAAACAAGCCTTTGAAACCGAATGCCTCATGCTTCGTTTTTTGTTTTTTGGAAACCTAACCGAAGATATGTCGGCATTTGTAGTGCGCGATGTGGGCCACATCAAACCCCCTGAACACCAGGCAGAGTCCTTTGTCCCTCATTTTTCTACCCGCGAAGAAGCCGAAGCAAAGCTACATGCTTTGCTCTTGTACGAAACGTACCGTTCTATACGCGATACCGGTACGCCACACCAGTTATTTGAGTGGTTTATGCAAACGGCAGCCCCTTTTGTAAAAGAGGCTCCTCCCATTGCCCAACCTATTACCAACCGTTTAGCATTGCGTATTGGTGCTTTGCTCGAAAAAGCATTGCAGCCAGAAAATGCCCTTACTGTATACACCTACACGACAGTTCCCCCATCGCACGAGCGGCAGGTACGTTTGTACCACAAACTTGGCGATACCGCCCAAGCGCTTGCCTTATGCCATCAGATGCATACAGCGCCCCAAAATGCTAAAGAGCATGTGTTTGCTAAAGACTTCTTGAGCCGATTGCAAGGGGGTGAACGCAAGAAAACAGCAACCCTCCACAAGCAACAGGCAGAAAAAGTGCAAATCGACTTAGATTTTATTCAACAAGTAGAACTAGGTGCTTTATCGTATTTCCAGGCGCAAGGCTATCAGGGGTTCTTCTCGGAAAACTATGTATGGAAAGGGTTGTTTGGGCTATTGCTGTGGGATGAAATCTTCGATGCCTCGCACGGTAGTGTACACCACCCCCTCCAGATTGTGCCTTCCGATTTGTTCGACCCTATGTTTCGCCAAAAAAGAGCACGAACAATTGCCTCTAAGTTGCAGCTACTTGCCTCGCCAGAGGCTGCTATTTCATTTTTACAGGCACAGCACCACCGCTACGAAGGTACGGTAAACCCGATGGTGTACTGGCATCCTTCGTTGCTTGAACATGTGTTACTCGTATGCCAAAAAGTAGAGGGGCACGGCTTACAGCGGATTCTTTGGCAAATGGCAAGTAATATGAAAGAATATACCAAAGGTTTTCCCGACTTATTTGTGTGGAACGAGGTGGGCTATCAGTTTGTAGAGGTAAAATCGCCGAACGATCAGCTTTCCGATTTGCAATATTTCTGGCAATCGTTCTTTGCGGCACAAGGCGTAAATGCCAAAGTACTTAATGTTTATTGGTGAGTTTCTTCAGGCAAAGCCTTAGGGCGGTCGTCTTGGATAAGCCTTAGGTTAAATGGATATTGATAGACCTCTAAATCGTGCGCGCGGAGTACGGCTAACCCAATTGCTAAGAGTTGAAAGACAGCTAAGCCAATCATAAAAAAAATACCTACCCATACGAGCAGCAATAGGGTGGCTACTCCAAAATAAATTGTCATTGAAAGCTGGAAGTTGAACGCTTCGAGGCCATGTTCGTAAAACAATGATTTTTCAGTGCGTTTCTTTTCCCAAATTAGGTACACGGCAACTAAGTTTCCGATATACGGAAGTACAAAACAGGCAAGCCCTGCGGCATGTAGCCACATCGCCCATTTTTGGTTATAAGCATATTCTTCAGGAGTCATGATAGGTTGCCGTTGAAAGGTGAAAATGGAATGTAAGGTAGGTGAAGATACAAAAAGGCTTTGAATGGGAGAGGGGACTTGCAGATAGAGCCAAGTGCTAGCCTAAGCGAAAACGCTTACCCGGTAGCGAACGAACTAACCCGGCAAATTCCATTTCAAGCAACAGAGAAGCTACTTGGTTTACCGGTAACTGACTCCGAAACGATAGTTCGTCAATGTGTTTTTCTCCTTCTTGCAGTAAAACTGCTAACTGTTTTTGGGGGGTAGACAGGGTTTCTAAATCAATCGATGGTGTACGTTTTACAGCCGCTTCTTCTTTCCATTGCATAACATATTCTAGGGCATCGAGTCCGGTATAAATATGAGCCTTCAAATCGCGGATAAGGTGGTTGCAGCCTTCCGAATAACGCAACCCAAGGTTACCCGGTACGGCAAATACCTCTCTATCGTACGATTGGGCAATATTGGCAGTAATGAGCGCGCCCCCTTTTACGGCAGCTTCTACCACAATTACGGCATCTGCCATGCCTGCCACAATTCGGTTACGCTCAGGGAATTTGGGGGCGTCGGGTTTTGTCCCAAATTTATTTTCGCTGAGCAAGCCCCCGCCTGCCTCGCACATTTGCGCTGCTGTTTGCTTATGTGCCGCAGGGTACAGGGTGTCTAGCCCATTGGCAAGCACACCAATGGTCGGAATCCCTTCTTGCAAACAAGCTCGGTGGGCTACTATATCAATCCCATATGCCATGCCGCTTACCACCATAAGATCTTCGTAGGGGGCAAGGCTTGCCACAATCTCTTCGGTGAGTTTTCTGCCATAATCGGTAGCCTTGCGCGTGCCCACAATCGAAACCACTTTACTGAAATTCAGCTTTCCGTTACCTTTAAAGTATAAAAAGGATGGAGCCGTTGCAATGTGCTTTAGTTTTTCGGGGTATTCTTTTTCGGTATAATGGATGATTTGCACATTGAGTTTCTCGGCTTTTTCGAACTCGGCTTCGGCAAGTCGAAGCACCTCAGCAGTGCGGATTCCTTCTGCTGTTTTTTCCCCTACACCGGGGATGCGCATGAGCTTACCTTTAGGCGTTTCAAATACCCCTTTGGCAGACCCACAATAGCTAATAAGTTGTTTGGCGGTTACGTTGCCTACGTTGGGAATCATGCTGAGGGCAAGTTCGTACAGTTTGCGTTCGTTCATGGTTGCATCAGGTTAGTCAAAGTGATGAACTCCTCTACGCCGAGTTGCTCGGCGCGCTGGTTAAACAAAGGATGATCGGTATGCTCTCCAAAAGGCAGCGATTTTAGAGCATTCCGCAGCGTTTTACGTCGTTGATTAAAGCCTACTTTCACTACTTGTATGAAGTGCTTCTCGGGGCAAGGGAGCGAGGTGCGAAGGTTGCGCCGCATCCGGATGACGGCAGAATCGACCTTGGGCGGAGGGTTAAATACGTGCGGTGGTACGGTAAACAAATACTCGATGTCGTAAAATGCTTGGAGTAAAATGCTCAGAATCCCATTGGTTTTCTTGCCCGGTACGGAGGCGATGCGTTGGGCGACTTCTTTCTGAATCATGCAAACTACCTCCGGGATGGTATTTCGGTGTTCAAATACTTTGAAAAAAATTTGCGACGAAATGTTGTACGGAAAGTTACCCACTATGGCCGTCGGGCTATCGAACAAGGCGGTAAAATCCTTCTTTAAAAAATCACCTTCGATGAGCTGATGTTCTGCTAACGTGAAATGCTTTCGTAGGTAAGCCGCCGACTCTCCATCTATTTCAATAAGATAGGTGAAGAACGAGGGGTTGGCAAGTAGGTATTGGCTGAGTACTCCCGTGCCCGGACCAATTTCTAACACTTGCTGGTAGTTTTGGTGCTGTGTAAGACTTTCGGCAATGGATTGGGCGATGGATAAATCGGTAAGAAAATGTTGCCCTAGGTGTTTTTTCGGACGGACGGAAGCCATAAAACGCAATTCGGATAAAATGTTAGGATTTTGCAAAGAAGATAAAACAAATCCTTTTTTTCTCAGGATAGCTTCTATTTTTACAGCCTTTAGAAAACGGATATTACAATAACTCTACTATCAGACTATTATGAAAGAAACGAATGCCGCCATTACAGCGGTAGGCGGTTACGTGCCCGAAGATAGGCTCACCAACCACGACCTCGAACAACTGGTCGATACTAGCGACGAATGGATTACGACCCGAACAGGGATTAAAGAACGCAGAATTTTAAAAACTCCGGGCAAAGGGACTTCGTACATGGCTGCCAACGCTCTACGCAATATGTGCGACAAAGCCCACCTAGACCCTACCGAAATCGATGTGATTATTTGTGCAACGGCTACACCCGATATGGGCTTTGTATCCACCGCCAACCTGGTATGTGCCGAAGTAGGAGCTACCAATGCGCTCAGTTTCGATATGGATGCTGCCTGCTCTGGATTCATCTATGCGTTGGAAACAGGCGCAAATTTTATCCGCTCGGGGCGTTACCAAAAAGTAGTGGTTATCGGTGCCGATAAAATGTCGTCGGTAATTAATTACACCGACCGAAAAACCTGCATTCTATTTGGCGATGGTGCCGCTTGTGCGCTATTAGAGCCTAATTACGAAGGTTTTGGTGTGCTCGACGCGGTACTCAAAACCGATGGTACGGGTAGCGAACTGCTGCACGTGAAATTAGGAGGTTCGGCATATCCCCTCACGTTGGAAAACCTCCAAGCCCACGAGCGATATTTTTACCAAGAAGGGACGGCGGTGTTCAAACATGCCGTTACTAAAATGGCCGATGCAGCCGTAGAAGTGATGGAACGTAACCATCTTTCCGGAGAGCAGCTCGATTGGCTGGTGCCGCACCAGGCAAATTTGCGCATTATCGATGCTACCGTAAAACGCGTAGGGATGCGAAAAGACCGCGTTACAATTAACATTGAACGCTATGGCAACACCACTAGTGCTACCGTTCCCTTGTGTTTATGGGAATGGGAACGCGAATTTAAAAAAGGAGATAACGTACTGTTATGTGCATTTGGTGGTGGATTTACCTGGGGGGCGGTGTATCTAAAATGGGCATACGATGCCGCACACCGTTAGGGGCTTAAAAATAGCCGCTGTTACCTGCTTATGAAGCCGCCAAAGGTGTCTTTTTTAGGTAAGAAATTGCTAATAACCCCAAGAAAGTGAGTGCCCCGTTAATCATGAGCAGTTCGTAGCCAAATGTATACCCATTGAGTAGCTTTTCAGAGAAGAAGTTCAGCAAATAGCAAAGTATAGGAGATGCCGCACATACCACGGGTACGAGCCAATCGCGGACGCGCCACTTGGTAAATAGCCCGAAACCAAACAAGCCAAGCAATGGCCCGTAGGTGTACCCTGCTACGGTAAAAATTTGGTCGATAATTGCCTTATTGTTCAGTACTTTAAAAAACATAATCACTAAGAAAATAATCACTGAAAAAATAAGGTGCACACGGATTCGAATCATCCGTTTTTTGGCTTCGCCTGTTTTTGTTTTATTGAAGTCGAGAAAATCGACACAAAATGAGGTGGTGAGTGAAGTGAGGGCTGAGTCGGCGCTGGAGTAGGCAGCGGCGATTACCCCCAACAAGAACGTAACTCCTGCTACAACACTCAGGTGATTTTTGGCAATCAGCGGATAAAGGTCATCGGTACTTTCAGGGATGGCAATGCCCTTTTGGTTGGCATAAATGTAGAGTAATGCGCCTAAGGCTAAGAAGAGCACATTCACAATCACTAAGATAAAACTAAACCAATACATGTTTTTTTGCGCTTCGCCAATGTTTTTACAGGTTAGGTTTTTCTGCATCATGTCTTGGTCGAGGCCGGTCATTACAATCGCGATGAACGCTCCGGCAAAAAATTGTTTAAAAAGATGTTTAGGATCGCCCAATTCCCAAAAAAACACTTTGGAATAGTTGCTTTCCTGAATCATAATCATAGCGTTATTAAATGTGGTATCTAACTCACCAATGATGAGATAAATAGTAGTAATTACCGCTGCTAACATAAACGCCGTTTGTAGCGTATCAGTCCAAACGATGGTGTTAATACCTCCTCGAAACGTGTAGAGCCATATTAGCCCGATGGCAATCATCACAGTGTAGCCAAAGCCAATTCCCAAATCTTTAAATAAGAAAACTTGCAGGACGCTCGCTACCAAAAACAAGCGGAAAGCCGCGCCAATTGTCCGCGATAGCAAAAAGAAAAAAGCACCGGTTTTGTAAGCCCAAAAGCCAAAGCGCTGTTCGAGGTAGGTGTAAATAGAGGTAAGGTTTAAGCTATAGTACACCGGCAGCAACACTGTGGCAATTACGGCATAGCCAAGCACATACCCGAACACCATCTGCAAATAGCTAAAGGCACTGATGCCTACCCAGCCTGGCAGCGAAATGAAGGTAACTCCTGAAAGGCTTGCGCCGATCATTCCGAAGGCTACTAAATACCAAGGGGAAGATCGGTTTGCATTGAAAAAGGTTTCGCTATTTGCGCCTCTAGCCGTAAAGTAGGAAATCAGGAACACTGTAATGAAATACAGCGTAATCACGCCAACAACTAAGCTCGTACTCATATATTTTTGCAAGTAGAATAATATCCAATATGCCATTTTTTTGGCAAGCTGATACAAAAATAGGATTTCACTAGACTTTCGCGTGAGTGGGTGCTAAAATTGTGAAACTTTATGCCCTCTGTTTCTTTTCTAACAAGAAGAATATTGAAGAGAGCTATTATTAATTACTATGAAAGAAAAACACATTCAAGTGGGCATTGTGCAACAGGCATGCACTGCCGATACTCCTCAAAACATAGCGACAAGTATTGCCGGTATTCGTGCTTGTGCGGCAAAAGGGGCTGCGTTGGTGGTGTTACAAGAGCTGCATACTTCGTTATATTTTTGCCAAACCGAGAACCCCGAGGTGTTCGACCTTGCCGAGCCGTTGCCTCGTGGGGAAAGCGCGCGTGCATTTGCCCAAATTGCCCAAGAGCTAGGGGTAGTGTTGGTTACCTCGTTGTTTGAACGGCGTGCGGCAGGGCTGTACCACAATACAGCCGTTGTGTTCGAAAAAGATGGCAGTGTAGCAGGCATGTACCGCAAAATGCATATTCCCGATGACCCCGCCTACTACGAAAAATTTTACTTTACCCCTGGCGATTTAGGCTTTGAGCCCATTGCTACATCGGTAGGGAAACTGGGCGTATTAGTTTGCTGGGACCAGTGGTATCCAGAAGCGGCGCGTTTGATGGCGCTTCGAGGTGCCGACTTACTCATTTACCCCACTGCTATTGGGTGGGATACCGAAGCGCCCAAAGAAGAACAAAAACGCCAATACGATGCATGGCAAACCATTCAGCGTGGGCATGCTGTAGCCAATGGTTTGCCTGTGGTAAGTGTGAATCGGGTTGGGTACGAGGCAGACCCCTCGGGCACTACGTCGGGAATCCCCTTTTGGGGCGCTAGTTTTGTATGCGGTCCGCAAGGAGAAATTTTAATGCAAGCACCGCACGAAGGCGAATTTCATGGGGTGGTAGCTGTGAGCCTAACTCGCTCGGAAACAGTCCGGCGTATCTGGCCTTTTTTGCGCGATCGGCGCATTGAAAATTACCACGGACTTACCAAACGTTATTTAGATTGAGCGTGCTCGCTGAGGATATCTTTAATGTAGCTTTTTCCCCAATTTTCTTTTTCGGTATCGCTCCAAAGAGTTGGGAAGAAAATACGCTTTTGGAAGCGTGGGGGTAGGTATTTCTGCCAGTTGGTGCCTCCTGTTGCCGAAATTACCTCGGGGTCGCGTTGTAGGTAGCGCACTGCCGATTTAAAGTGGGCTAAAGGCCAGTTAACATTTACGAGCTGATCGAACGTACGCATTACTGCTACAATCGCTTCTCGGTTTTCGGCATCTTGCAAGTGCTGCTGATACATTTGCCATAAATTGCTGTGCTCCATTTGTTCGGCAAGTCGTGTGAGTTTCGCTTTGTATTTTTGCTCGAACATTTTGAGGGTAAGCGTTTTTTTGCCGGTAGAGAGTTCAGTAGCACCGTTTTTCCAGTAGATATCTTCCATCAGTTCTCCTACTGTTTTCCCGCGCATGGTATCTGTTGTGCGTTTTTCGGAAACCAACAGATGTGGTAGTGGTGCGGCATGGAACTCAATCATGCGATATTGCACCGATTGAAACCCACTAGAGGGGAGTAACGACATCCGAAACTTGAGGAACTGCTCTTTTTCCATCCCTTCTACCATGATTTCGAATGAGTTGACCAAATGCTGAAAATATCGATTGCAACGCGATAGACGCGCAATAAAAAACGATGGGGTAGGGGGTTGTTCGGTGAGTTGTCGTAACTCGTTGAGTGTCATCTTAAAATACAACTCTGTGATTTGATGGTACATAATGAATATGGACTCATCGGGGAAATCCGTTTTAGGGTTCTGGAGGCTTAGTAGCGTATCGAGGTGGATGTAATCCCAATAGGTGAGGTAATTGGCATACAGAAGCCCATCCAGGTACGATGAAAGGTCTTGCCCCATTGCCTCGTACTTTTCTTGCAGTTTTTCGAGTTGTTCTAAGAGTTTGGGTTCAATTTCGGTTGGTTCCATATCCGTAGGTTGTTCAAAAAATTTTACAAATAACCACGGTTTTACATACAGAAACAAGCTAAGGGTTGCTACTTCCCTTAGCCGTTGCTATTCGCTTGGTTTACATTTCTAGGGCGCTATCGAACCGAGTTACCTTTTCTACGCCTTCAATATTTTTGAGTTCGTGAATGAGGTTTTCCACTTCGTCGCGGTCTTTTACGCGCAAACCAATAGATCCGGTGAAAATGCTATTGCTATCGTCGGTTTTTACATCAATCGATTTAATATTTACCTGCATTTGTGTGGAAATAATCCGAGTTACGTCGTTTACAAGCCCTACCCGATCAGTACCGGTAATTTCGATATCTACATCAAACTCCCTGTCTTTTTCGCTCGCCCAACGCGCCTTAATAATACGATACCCATAGTTAGCCATGAGCGACACAGCATTTTTACAGGTGGTTTTATGGATCACAATCCCTTTACTTACGGTGATAAACCCAAAAATATCGTCGCCGGGGATGGGGTTACAACAAGGGGCAATGTTGTACTCTAAGCCATCCATCCCCTCGCCAATTACCAGCTCGTCTTCGCCTTTGCGCAGCTTTTGCACTTCTTTCTTAAAGTCTTTTGCCGATTCGATTTTAGGCTGCTTTTTTGCTTCTTTGGCGGTTTTGTCGTCGCGGAATTTTTTAATGGCGGTATGGTCGATTAGCCCGGCACCAATTTGATAGTAGAGTTCCGTTTCTGTTTTTACATTGAAATAGTCGGCAATTTCACTGGCAACACGCTCATCAAACGAAATTTTCATTTGTTTCAGCTTTCGGTCGATAACCTCACGCCCCATAGTTACTATCCGCTTTCGGTCTTCTTTAAGGTACTCTTTAATCTTAGACCGTGCCTTCGAAGTAGTGATGTAGCTGAGCCAGCCATCGTTTGCTTTGGGTTTGCTGGCGGTTAAAATTTCGATTTGATCGCCATTCTGCAACTTGTAGTTCAGCGGCACGAGCTTCCCGTTTACTTTAGCTCCTAGGCAACGAGCACCCACTTCTGAGTGGATTTCAAACCCGAAATCGAGTACCGTAGCCCCGGCGGGTAACACTTTTAAATCGCCTTTGGGTGTAAAGGTGAACACTTCTTTGCTGAACAAGTTGGTACGGAAATCGTCCATAAACTCAATGGCACTCAGTTCGTTACGCTCGATGCTTCCTCGCACACGGCGAATCCACATCTCGATGCCCTGCTCAGCATTTTGCGGCGCTTTGCCCTGTTCTTTGTATTTCCAATGGGCGGCATATCCTTTTTCGGCAACGTCGTCCATGCGTTCGCTACGGATTTGCACTTCGACCCACTGTCCTTTATGGCTCATCACGGTAGTATGTAACGATTCGTACCCGTTCGATTTTGGTACACTAATCCAATCGCGCAATCGTTTCACGTTGGGTGTATAGTGGTCGGTTACGATGGAGTAAATCCGCCAACAATGCGCTTTTTCTTCTTCTAAAGACGAGTTGAAAATGATGCGTATGGCAAATAAATCGTATACCTCTTCAAAAGAAATATTTTGCCGCTTCATCTT
>CAYMYI010000075.1:0-1037 GCA_964394585.1 uncultured Roseobacteraceae bacterium | reverse complement strand
TAAATGGAGCGGATGGACTTTGTACGTGCCTTAATTTTAAAACTAAAGTTTTGAGCTTTGAGCGATTTTTCTAGCGGGCGCACAAAGTTTCGGGTAAACCGATACCGAGCCGCTTGTGATTCTTGGAGTTTTCGGCAAATTTCTTCGTAGGCAGCATTATCCGAATATTTGAGAGAAAGATCTTCCAACTCTGATTTAATGTTATAAAGCCCCAACCGATGTGCTAAGGGGGCATATACATACTCGGTTTCTGCCTTTACCTTGAGTTGCTTTTCTTTAGGCATACTATGCAACGTGCGCATATTATGAAGCCGATCAGCAATTTTTATAAGCACTACGCGGATGTCTTCCGAAATGGTGAGTAGCATTTTGCGGAAATTCTCCGCCTGCATCGAGGTGTTTTTCGAGCTAGTCGCCGAAATTTTGGTAAGGCCATCAATAATTTGTGCCACTTTAGGGCCAAAACGCTTTTCAATATCTTTTAAGTCGTAGGCGGTATCTTCTACAACATCGTGCAATAGTGCTGCAATGATAGAGGTAGTGCCTAAGCCGATTTCACTTACTACAATATGGGCTACTGAAACAGGGTGATAAATGAATGGCTCGCCCGATTTCCTGCGCATATCTTTGTGGGCATCCACGGCAAATCGAAACGCTTTTCGGATTTGTTTGGCGTCTCCTTCTTTGAGCAATGGTTTTGCTTTTCGCAGCAATGCACGATACATCCGCAAGAGGGTTTGTTTTTCTTTTTCTTCATCAATTTGCATGACCACCATATAAGATTTTTTTAGTAAATGGATGTCGCTTACTTAAAAATACAAATTTGCCAATCTAAAAACTAACGTTGGCACAGAGGGAGGAGGATTTCCCCTGTGGAAAGTAGGTTATTTTTCACGGCAAACTACTGCTAAGTTTTTTTGGTTCTCTGGCAGAAAGTTATTGTTTTTTAAAAGTGCTTGTTTAAATTTGCGCACTCAAAATAAGAGAGGCGGATGTGGCGAAATTGGTAGACGCACTAGACTTAGGATCTAGCGCCG
>CAYMYI010000074.1:1253-20186 GCA_964394585.1 uncultured Roseobacteraceae bacterium | reverse complement strand
GGGCAACATTCGGCAGTTGGAAAGCATCTTGCGGCGCATCTACATCTTCTACCGCGATGCCCCCTCTGCCCTCACCGCAAAGGATTTACGCCACGAACTGCACGACCAACTCGACACGCCAGAGATTCCATCGTCTTCCTTTTTATGGACCGATGTGGAAAAAGATTTGATTGTGCGCACCTTAAAAGCGCATAGCTACAACCTCTCGCAAACCCAACGCACCATAGGGTATGGCTCGCTCAACACTTTGAAAAAGAAAATGGACGATTACGGCATTCCGCGCAAACCCGATGAGGACGATACGCCCTAACCCGATTTAAGGCGTTGCTTTCTTGGCAAAACATAGGGAGAGGCGGTTTAGTGTAGGGGTTACTTCCCCTTCTTTGCCGATTGCAAGCGTTCTATGGTGGAAGCCGATAAGCCGGTGATACTGGCTATTTCTGCTACTGAATACCGACCTGAAACTAGCATTTGTTTGGCAATTTCTAACTTGCCTTCTTGCAGACCTTCTAACTTGCCTTCTTGCAGACCTTCTAACTTGCCTTCTCGCTTGCCTTCTTTGTAAAATGCGTTGTTCTCTATGTCTATCGTAATTGCCATTGCTTTAACTTTTTGTTCTGTTTCATTACTTAATTTACGAAGCCCTGATAAAATCATCAACTGCTCCGCATATTTGCTTAACAACGAAGCATCTGCTGTAAGTTCTTGCAAGCGCAATAAAGTCCGCTCTATCACATCACCCGGCTTAGCACCTTCAAAGTTCGCCAAAATACTCATTACTACCTCTTCGGGGCTCTCGCTACGTAAGAAATCGGACGACTTGTAGTCTTTCATGTCCTTCAGCTCAAACCCTCTAAACACTTTATCAGCGGGCAACTGTGTCTTCATCGTAGGCTTGGAATTGCCAAAATACAGCACAAAGTGCTTGATAGGCAAATCATATCGGCGCATTAAAAGTGAATGGTATTCCCCCATTCGCAACAGCATATGCTTGTCGTTGGTCGTTTGAAATTCCAAATGCAATATGTACTGCTCGCCCTTTTCAGTTTCTACTATCCTGACGAAATCAGGCTCCCGCTCCATAGTGTGCTGGAGTTTTTCGGTGATTTCCCGAGTCGTTTCAATGTGCTCCAAGCCAAAAATCTTTTCGATGATGGGCAGGAAATTGATAAAAAAGTTCTCTTTAAATATCCGATCATTAACGTTCGCCATTGCCTCAACCAGTTTCGGTAAAGTTACCAATTTATAGATTTATCTGATTGGAAAATTACCTTGATTTGGTTTGAGTATATCCATACATACAGGCAGCGTCCTTACGATTAGTACCGATAGGCGGATGCATATTTCTATTCACTCTTCGCACTTTTCGGGCCATCCTGCTGGGTCTTTTTCCCTTCCGAACCATACCACCGCATACCCTTTGTAAATTCCTATTCCGATGGCATTCCACTTGTTGTCCCCCCAAATACCTTGGTTGATGATCACGGAATTGTGTCCCGGGCTACTTTTCCATCCGGCGAGGGCACCTGCCGCACTCACCGATGCCCAACTGGCACCGTAGGAAATTTCGAAGCCATCGCCAGTGTACTCGGTAAGTTCGCGAGGTTTATTCCACATGCATTTCGCTTGAGCGTGGTCAGAAGTATAACAGCACGCCGACCACTCGCCCTGATCTGACCAACTGTGCATGTTGCACTCGCCTTGGTTGGGATTGTTATCGGCTAAATCGCGAACATGAAGCTGGGCAACCTTGGTAAGCGACGCCGAACATGCTATGCGGGGCAACCCGTTCTGCTTACGGTATTGCATAATCAGCTCGTAGAGCTTGACTTCTTCAGGGGTAATACAGTGAGCATTGTTATGGTCTACAGTTGGGGCAGGCATTGCCCACAGTTGCCATAAAAGGAAAAGGGTAAGGAGTTTCATAATTATCAATAAGGATGTAAGTTATAAATTCCGTAAACAGAGGCTATCTTTTTATTCCTACAGTAATATAAATAAGAAATTAACTGCCGAGAAACTCGACAGTTAATAAAGTACTATCTATTATTAATTCACAGAACCAGTTGTTCCGGTAACCCTTCCGCTATAGTCATATTGGACAGAGAGATTGCCCACTCGAGAAACTCTCCCTTCATAATCGTAACTTATTCTCACAGAACCCACTTGAGAAACTCTCCCTTCATAGTCATAACTTATTATCACAGAACCCACTTTCGAAACTCTTCCTTCATAATCGTAACTAACTCGGTCTCCTTGAATCATTCCGTAGCTGAAACTACCTGAAGGTGCTGAAATTGAAAATTCTCTTCCTTGATAGTCTTCCCACTTAATTTTAATGCCCTGCTGGTAAGCGGTTATGGAAAACATCATAAGAATAAATACCAATGCGTGTTTCATTTTAGTCATATTTTAAGTAATCCTACTCGTAAGGCTTTTCGGAATCGCCCTGTTTTTTAAGTGGTTGCCAGACTCCACCATCTGTACAGATACACTGCCGTAGATGGATGCGCATTCCAAGGCAGTGTCGCTTACCACTTTGCCTATTTTATGCCACTTCAAGTTTCGGCTTTAAAGCCACTTAGCACAATGTTATCAGAAGAAAGAGTATCACTTATTGACTACTGCTATTATTAATTGATTATTTTAAATAAAACACGCTTTATTAGGTTCAGTACACACGAAACAAACAGTGTTTAAAAACACGCTTTATAACAACGCTCCCATCGGGCTGCCTTTCTTCCACCGATTGGCGTTGGGTAGTAGCATACACAGGGGTAACGCCTATTTTTTTGCAATAGCGCACCAATTTGTAGGTAACACCAAAATCGCCCTGAACCAGCACGAAGTCGCCGGGTTGCACCTGCTCGCCGAGCCACGCTTTCAGCGGTTTGAGGTACTGTTTCAAAGACGGCAATTCTGGGGGCACGTTGCTAAACCGTTGTTGCAATGCTTCGGGTAGCGGGTTGAATGCCTCTACGCCGAGGGTTTGCTTGGCATCGGCAACCTGCTCCTCGGTAAGGGCATGGGAAAAAAGAAGGTAGAGGGTAGGCATGGTTAAGGTTTAAAATTCTCATAAATTCGGTATACAAATCATTTAATTCTTCTTTTAATGTATAAGGTTGAGCATAGGATGTATTAAATCCCCCATGATTGACGTCGTTTCGTAAGCCGCTGCCTGCCATTCTTTTAAACTGCTCCACCAAGCCTTCAAATTGAGCCACATGTGCCACCATTTGGTCAATTTTGGCAATAGTCTCATAATCATGGGCTTTCACTCCTTTCCAGTTGAGTAGTTTATCACCATTATTTTTTCGTTTTATAGCGCCAGTAGCTTTATCAGTTTGCCACTTAGGGATTCCCAACAGGGCTAAATCGGAGAGTTTCCTCAAGTTGTAATCTGTAATTTCGTGCCTAGCATACCCCAAATCGCTTAAAAGCCAAGTGCGCACACTCTCTTGCAACAGGGTATACCCCTGAGGAATGAGTTCATATTCAATACACCACTCCACCGCTTTGAAACCATTCGAAATCGTGTTATTCTGGAATCTATCAATCCTCTGCTCGATACTATTTAGCAAACGTTCCATCTGTTGCCTACTGGGCACGTCGTCAGTTTTTGCCCGCCGTATGCTTTGTTTAAGGCGCTCAAAATCAAAATCGTACACGAGCATTCCGCCTCTTGACGTACGGATGGCGCGTACCAACTCATCGAGTTGCCGTGCCAATGCAGTATGCTCGCCACTAATTTTTTCGAAATTGCGGCTTTCTCCCAAATGCAAAAATTCGTTCGAAATGGTCGCCCACTCTTGCAAAGTTGCCAACGAGGTTAAATCAAAAATGGGCACTGTCCGATCTGCCGGGTTCGGATAGCGATGCTCAACTTCTTTCAAATCGCCTAAGGTTTCAAACGCACCGTAGAGAATTTTTCGAATTTGTACTGATTTTACCGTTTGGGCATAATTTAAAAGCACCAGCCCTAGCATGGGCAAATAGCGGAAACTGTTGGTTACGTCAAAATAAACATGATCGCCCTCGTTGAGTTCTTCGAAAATCGCATTGAATATTTCAAAAATTTCCGATACATTTTTCCCAGTTTCAATATTTAAGTTGCGGATTTCTACCGAGTATTCGTATTGCATTAAAGCCTGTTTTAATCCCTTTTCTTCAGGGTAGCGTTTGCATGCCAACCAGTTTTCGCGTTCTGCTTCTCCCGTAGTGAGGATAAGGCATAAATCGTTTGAATTCCACGCACGACACACCTCACGAAAAATCGCTTCTTGTACGTAGTTAACAGGTGGTTCTCCTGTTGCCTTCGCTCCTAAAAAGTAGGCACTTTTTACATACGGAGCCGTTCCCAAAAAGCTAATTAAAACCTTACGAGACATCTTCTTGCTGATTGTTAACTGTTAGCCATATACCCATAGCCTACGGCGGTTTTACTAAACTTGCTTAGTTTTTATATATTCAAAACCATTAGGGTTAATTTTTGGCTTTTGCTTATTTCCGTGTAAATTATTTATTTTAAGAAGTACTGTTTTCCCAATATCCTCTTTTGTAAAACCATTACCATAACTCACATTTACAATTGGGTTTTCAATATTATCCTTATAGTGTAATTTGATATTTTGCTTCTTCCCTTCATTTATCACTTCCCCTTCTATGATTTCTCCTACTTTGAGTTTTTTATCACCATAATATTCAGGCTTTACTTTTTCAGATCTACCATACCCCACAGCAGTTTTTGCCCCTATACCTTGCTCTTTCAAAGTACGATAAAGCCAACCGGTTTCTGATTTTGTCAATGTTTCTAATAAACCTATATATTTGACATCTTTCACTCCAAAAATAAACTCAAAATTAGTTTCTTTAAGTGTTAGAAAGAAAATAGGTCTTGGACTTTGCCAATCTGCTGGTGGTTTATCTCCATCATAATACTCAGGATAATGAGGATTCATAATATCAGGTTGAATACTATCATTATGTAGATTTATAGGAAAGGCATCAAAGAAAATTACTTTACCTTCTGCATCGCCTGAACCAAATATTTTTACAAATTCTGTGTTTTCCAATGCTTGACTTTCTTGACTATTAAAATTTTCATTAATAACCCAATTACGAATAACGCCTTTTATCCCACTCGCAGGGATATAAGGAATACCATAAACGTGGTGTAAAGTCATTGAGGTTTCATAAACAGATTCATTGCCTAAACCGATAATCATACGCCAGTTAGCTTTTAAATCAGTTTCGTCGATAATAACAGTTTGTGAACACAGTAATTTTGTATTTTCTCTTTGCTGTTTTCTAAGATTTTCGCAATATGTTGTATCGAACTTAGCATTGACAGATAGACAAAACTCTCTTTTGTTATTCTTATCTTCACTAATGTCATATACACTCTTGAAAACAAAAGCTTTGAATTTGTCTGCTTGTAAATTGGTAATAGTTTCAGGCAGTTCTTCCTTACCTATTTTATCCTTTTTAAACCAATTCACACACTTATTCAACTTCAAAGAAAAATTATCAATGTCTTCTAAATTGCTAATTTTAGCTTTGGTAGTTTGAGGTAAAAGTGTATTGTTTTTATGAAATTTATTCGCTGCCATCTGTTACCTCCTCTTCTTTTGGTTGTTGTGCATTGTCTTCGTCTGTTTCAATCAAGCCATCTGCAAATCGTTTGAGCCAAGTAAAGAATGCGAATACTTCTACTGTCATTCTGCGGTACTCTACCGAATCTAACTTGATTAGATATTGTACAAAACTTGTTTCAGTGGTGATTTTATCTTTAAACCACTCTCGCATTTGTTCATCAATCAATGTATAAGCGTTTCCATCTTTTGACTTTGATAAGACAAAAGCAAAGGTATTACTCAGACCATTGTTTTTTATCATCATTGGGATTTTCTTCACATAGGACTTGTAATCTCCTGCATAATCAGAAATCACCTTTAAATATTTTGAAAAGGGGATTAAAGTAACGAGAGTTTCTCTTGTACTAGTATCAGCACTTAAAAAAGCATCTATTTCCAATTCCATATTCTGAGAATTATTACTGTTTTTAGGAATCAGCTTTTTCTTTAAAAAGGCTTGAAAGAATGAGCTATCAATACCTTCAACCGACTTAAACTCTTTTGTACCCTCAACAAATTGATAGGCACTTTTTGCGCGCAACTGCTCAATATTTTTAATGTATCTTGGCATAGTAATCTTGGTTTAAAATTGAAGTTTTACGATTCCTTTACCTAAAGTGGTATTACCACCTATTTGGAAAATTCCGTTGGCTTGGGTTACTGTATCAGTAAAAAATTTCATTACATTGCTTTCTTCTGTTTCGCCATTTTTAGGCTTGAAATCACTTCCTTTCACCTGAAAAATAGGGCTTGCCATTACTAAGGTATATAAAATAGATTCGGCAGGTAAGAATTCTTCTGAAAATAAAGCCCCACCAATGACTACACCATTTTCTCCAATTTTATTTCGAGTGATGACCTCTGTATGTAGGGTTACAAAGTCAGCAAAATCGTCATTGTGAAGAACTACAATCTTGTTTGTATTAACCCCTGTAACAATAGCTTGAATAGCTGTTAATAAAGTTGCCAACTCAGTAAAATCACTTTTCACCGTAAAAGCATATTCCTCTAAAACTACTGCATTTTGCCCTGAGATTATCAATTCAGTAGAATTGGTATAGCAAAAACCTTCTGTCGCTGTCGCTTCCAAACTACTTACTTGTAAGTTGGTTAAAGCTGTTTGCAAGGCATCTACTTTATTATTCCAAGTATCATCACCATTTTTAGTAAGTTGCAGTTCCTCCGCAAACTTCTCTAAAATATAAGGGCAAGTTACTAAGGCAAACACACCTCGCATAGACTTCACAGGAAAGAATAACAAACGGGCATCTGTAAAGCCTAATGCACCAGCATATTGTTGTTCAAATTTTCCTTTATCTTTTCCTGTAAATTCAGCTTTTACAGTTACTTCCTCGCCTGCATCATCATAACCAAAAGCCAAATGTACTTTGACACGATTAGCTGTATCAGACGATGGGTAAACTTCCTCAAATCGTTGTCTCAAAGCTCCTTTTAAGCTAGAAGATTCAAATTTTGGGAACTGTGTGTGGCGTTCACGTTGGATAGGCAAGTCAATAATGCCTAAGTCAGAGCCACTGCCTACGTGTGTAGGGCTTTGGCAATGTAAGAATAAGGGTTTTGTGAGTTTAAACATTGGTGTTTTGGTTTGTTTCGATGAAATTTGTTATTTCAATTGGTGTTATTTTTTTTTGAAGCAATGCTTTGAAATTAATCTTAGCATTACCTTTTTTGATTTGATTTTTTGATAAATCTAATTCTAAATAAAAACACCGTAAAGTTGATATTTCTAATTTCAAATCTTTAAGAGCTTTTATTTTATCATTACTTGGGTCTTCATACCATTTAACACTATTACTTGATGCATAAAATTTAGGGACAGATATAAAAAGGTAAAAGTTATCAACTGCTCTTTTGTAAAGTTCTTCGTATGCATTAGATTTTTTTTCAAATTCATTTTTAAGTCCTCTTTTAGTTTTTTGATAAGACTTAGATTCGCCTAAAACAACCCTATCTTCATATTCAAGTATTAAATCTATTTCTGCTTTCTGTTGCCCATTTCCTACATCATTCAATTCACCATCCTTCTCATAAATAGTAGTCTTTTTTACTTTATAATTACCTCCTTCAAATTTAATTTCATTGAAATATTCATAAATTTTGTATTCAACAAAAAGACCAAGAATATCTTCAGATAATGTATTACCACTATCATTTACATATCCTCTCAGTAATTCACCCATTTCACTAATTTGAATTTCTTCATTTTGAGTTTCACTATTGATGATTTTCTTAATTAATTTATACTCCCACAATAATTTAAGAATATCACTATCTATTTCATTAGAAGTGTTATTGAGTAAATTATTATCAAGAGCGTGTATCAATGAATCAATTACATATCCATCAAAACTGATAGGTAAATTTCCTAAAGTTATTACTTTGTTACTGTCCTCATAAATATACTTCAAAGGTAACCCTTGAATTTGAGTGATTAGAGTTATGATGGGAATTACAGCTTTAAAGCCGCCTGAAACATTAAAAACCACATCTGAGTCCTTAATACTTTCAGTGGAATATTTTTTCAGTAAACTAACTAAATTATGAAATCCTTTGCTTTCAAACTCGTCGGCATTATCCACCACCAAACCCTCAATAGGTTTTTCTAAAATAACATTAGGTTTAAAACCTAAAATACCTCCCTTCAAAAGTTCTTTGATAATCGTAGCTGCCAAATACCCATCTAAAGTATAAGAAGATAAGAGAATTACTTCTACTTCTTGATAACCCTTTGCGATTTGAGCTATTGATTGAAGTTCGGCACAGGATTTTTCTTTGGTGGTTTTACCAAAAGAAACAATCTTATTTTTCAAAGAGCCTTCTCTACTCCAATTCTCACAATGAGTTTTCCATGTTTGTTCAGAAAAATAAACTTTCTGTTTGGTATTTTTATCTTCTTGCAGTTCCTTTATTTTGGATTTATGTGTAGAATTGCTTGGAACATCAAGAAAATTATTAATTATTGAAGTTCCCGCTGTCGTGATAATTCTAATTTTTTTGTTAGTTGTCATTTTTGGTAGGGTTTAGAAGTCCAACATAAGCCAAACCAAACCCCTCGTCACTGCCAACAGTAGAAAGTTTTTGGTTGTGAAAGGTTGTAATTATTTTTTCGGATGTTGTATCTGCTAAGAGCTTGAAATAATATACACTACCCGCAGGTACAGCCTTGTACATCATTTTAGGCTTATTTTGATTGAGGTCAAATCCTCCAATTGGAATGTACTTGCCTACAAATGCTGTAACTAATTCTAATTCAATACCATCAAAAGTTCCTTTCAAGGTTGTAGGATTGATAAAATCGGGGATTGCTCCATTATTTTTGAAAATAGTAGGGCTTGAAAAGTATAGTTTAAAATAAGTATCTTTTTTAGCTGTAATAGTTGGATTTGGGACTTGTAGCACAATACTTTTTTCAAATTCATTGGCTACAACTGTTTTACCTTCGGCACCTAATTTTAATAAAGTATTGGATTGAGTTTCATAAGTTGTATCAACCAACAATGAAAAGTTCTTTGTAGCAATATTTTTTTCGTCATCTTTTTTCCAAGCCACAAAACGGTTCATTTTTAATTGGTATAGTTTGCCATCTTCTGTTTTACGAGTAGCATTCTCTAAGCCGTTACCGACTTTATGTTCAGGAAGAATATAATCAGAGAGTTTTCTAATATCTGTAAATTTTGTATCTCCATTCAAATACTCTTGCATTTTTTCTATATCTATAATAGCATTTTCTAAGCCTTCTACTTGCTCTTGATGTGCTATAATATTGCTCAGTGGACTACTTGAATAATAGTCCTCATTTTTGGAATAGCAATTTGTGTTCAAATGTGCCTCATTTGCTTTCTCCTCCTCTTCTGTTTGTACCAAATCTAAAGGAGCAGGGTAATAAATTTGGTTTTGTACTTCTTTGTTACTCCAAAATGTTTCTTCAACTAAATAAGCAAAGCCATTCACTTTGATATTTAGCGATGAATCTGTATTATGAAGTTTTAAGTTTGTAAACTCTTGCATATCGTTGGCAAAGTAGGCACTTCGTAAAGCACCATAAATCACACTTGGTGGAGGAGGAAAAATTCCTTGTGCAAAGGAGTCATCGCCCATTGAAAATGGTTTACCATCTCTGAAAAATAAGGTATCTAAGGCATTTATTTTAAGTATCATACTAATTCGAGTTTAGGTTGGTTAATGTGTCGACTAATGAAATCGCAAATGGATAAGAATTGTAAAAAATTGCCCATACCTAATTTTGAATTGGAGTTTTCTTGATTTTGGTATAGAGAAAATAATTCCTCTGCAAAATCAATCACACCAGTTTTATTTGTATCACTCGCTTTTGCTCTTAGCATTAGTCTTTTCAGTTCTACACCAATAATTTTTTCATAATCAATGCCCCCTAATAATCCGTCCTCCATCAACTTTTGCATTTCAGTAGCAAAGCTGACAATAAACTTTTTAGAGATTTTGTCTTGACTGAGCCACTCTACTAATTTTTGAGCAATTAATAAGGTTTTGATATTCGGAAACTCCCACTTAAAACAGGTTTGATGTGTTTCTCCCGAACCTTTGGAAGCTACCAAGCAAAAAGCATCACGATTTCCTGCTTTTTCATCTTTGGCTACTTTTTCGGCATTGCGGGCTTGTTCCAATACTAAACCCAAAGGTTCTTTATAATGTGCAATGACAACACCAGCCGAAAAGGTGAAGTCATCTATTAAAGGATATTCTGTTCGTAATACTTTATTGACTTTGCAATCAACCTTCTCTCAATTCTTGCATTATATCAAGCAAGTGTGTAAGATTGACAAAACCTAAAAAATCATCTCCACCTGCATAGACGGTTTGTCCTTTGGGTTCTATTAAACAAGTTTCGCCAGCCCATTTAGAAAATTCAGAAAGTAATTGAGACACCCTTTCCTGAAATTTCGGTAGGTTTTCATCAGATTTATTGCTTTCATCTTGTAGTCTTGAACCTGAAATTAATGCCCCCATTTTATCACCATCAAAATGGATAAGGGCGTAGTATTTATCTTTAAAGTATTTTTCAATTTTATCAAACAACTTCAAGGCACACTCCCTTTGAGAATTATTAGGAACTGTTTTATCTGTTATATTTTCTATAAAAAGTAATTGGTGGTCAAATTCGTCAATCCAAGTTTCTTCATTATATGATAGTTTACAGTTCTCACCATAACTGATTACAGCATTGGCAAATTTGTCTTTGGTGAAAATATTTCTGTAGTTTTCAAAATGAGGTTTCATATCTTCAGACAAACTATATTCATTATACATTAATGCAACCTTTGCGGTAGATGAAAATCTATCTGCTTCATAGTTTCTTTTCAACATAGATACCGCACTTAGCCCCTCTCCCTTCGCTATCTTACCTGAATAAATTTGAATGGCACTATTTGTATATTTTGGCTTATTATATAAATGGCTGAAAAACAAAGCATTATTTTGTCCATCAAGTGAACACTTTCTACCAACTTCTGCATTTTGCGTAAAAGAACGCAGGTTTTTAACTGAACCTAAAATTCGTTCTGTTCTCTCAAAAGCTTTTAGGTATGTTTCGTTTTCTTTTATTGGCACAATAGCCCAATGAATATCCAGATGTGATTTGATTTGATTCCAAAAATTAGTTTCAAAGTCAGTAGGTTTCTTCCCTTTGATTTTTATAGTTAATAAGTCAGAAGCCATTTTTTCAAAAGATTCTCTCACTTTTAGTTCTATTGCTTCACCAATTTCTTGAAAAGATAAGGTTTCGTGTTTGGGTAGGCGAGCAATAAAACGATTGGGTAAAGATTGATTAGCCCAAGTTTTATCTACAAATGGGAATATAACTTTTGCTCCAAAACTTTCCGCCTCTGTAATACCAATCTTACAAAGTTGTGAAAGTATTTGAGAACCAGCGTATAAATCTTTGGTCTTCCTTGCCTGTGCTATGAAAGACTGTACGGGTCCGATGGTGAATAGGAGTAGGTGGTTCATAAGATATCAGTAGGTTTAAATTGGTCTAAAATATCAGGATAGTCTGTTTTCAAAGCAGTGTTAAATTCATCTGTTACACTAATAAATTCTGCTTGTAAATCAGAAATTGATTTGTCTGAAAAAGTATTATTGCTTTGGAAACTACTAATTTCAATCTCGGCACAATACTCATAGGGCAAGAATAAGATGACACCTTGGTATTTATTACCATTTGATTTGATTACTGATAAGAAATAGGGTTTACTATGTCGATCCAGAAGAGATTGCTGTCCCTCACCCTCTATTACTATTGGTGATGCGATAAATTGCCTTTTATTGTAAATGTGTTTTGCTTCTAATCCTAATTTTACTGTTCTATAAATCTCGCCTAAACTTCCTAAAACCGTTTTATAGTCTCCATATTCTTTATTTATAGTTTCAAACATTAAAGATTTCTCAGAGAAGGTGGTAAAAGATGTTTCTGGTTTTTTGAAACACTTGGCAAACAACTCTCTCAAAGTAGGGATTTCTTGTTTTACTTTATCGATTTCAAAACTTTCTACATAAAAACGACCAAAACCATTTCTTGACTTTGCACCGATTCCTCCAAAATAAGAAACGCAGAAAAAAGATGCTATAACTTGTTTTATTAGCTCATCGGATAAATTTGTAGATAGCTCTACTGTGAACTTCTCATTTGTTTTAATGTAGTGTCGGTTGTTAGTTTTTGTTTTATTGTCATAAATACCATACAGTAAATATCCAAGAATATCTATCTTAAAATCTTTCCCATCAACTTCAATCTTTCTACCTTCTAAATCTTCATCACTTGTCTTGAATGGTTTATGTTTTGTAGCAATTAATAATTTACTTTTCTTCTCAGTACTTCCAAAAATCTCATCTTCTCTTTTTTTAAGGGTTTTCCAATCTCCCCCATTCATCGCCCGCCACCAAAACCTCAGCGCACCTTTGATAGAGGGCGGTCTTAGTTCGGGGGTTTGCCCATCTGCACCAGAGAGGAACATCGGCGTAATGGTTTCGCAAATAAAAGTGATTGTTTTCATGCTTGTGTTTCTATCGTTTTAATTCGACTTCCGTATTTGTTTTACTGTACCAAATCCCAAACTTACTTTGCCGCCTAGCCCGATGTAATTCGGTAAAAAGGCGTTACTGCTAAATGTGAAACTCAGGGCGGTATAGGGGATCCCTTTGATGCTTATTTGCCGCTCTTGGGGTGCATCGGCGATGTGGCAGATAAGAGTATCTTGGATGTCCCACCCGATGCCTTTTGCCATGCTGATGATGTGGCTGATGATCTTCCGCTCGAGTACCGCTAATTTTTCACTAAGACTTTCGATGGCTTGGTAGGCATGCCAATCTTCGGGACGGGGGAAGGCGATCCAGTTCCGCAAATCGTAGCGGAATGGCTTGTCCCACACTTGCATGGTGAACTGCTGCATGTCGAGCCGATTGATTTTCATTTCGAGTGTGCGCTCTGATAGGTGTATGGACCAATCGTCTTTTTCAAAGTAGTGGTGGATTTCGTTAACTCCTTCTCCCAAACAGATGAGTGCAGGCTGTTTGCCAATACGCTTATATTGAATTAAAGGGTAGGCGTTGCGGAATTGCTTGCCGTTGTGGTTGTGAAATAAAATGTGCTCGTGCCCTACTTTGTTGGCAATAGCACCCCTAAAAGCAGGGATTTCGTGGGCTTCTATAGCGCCTTCAAATTGTACTTTGAGGTACTTTAAGCGTTTCATGCGTGTGTTTGTGATTTAACGTTCATTAAGATATATATTTTTTTTGAAATGAACGAAAATCGAGTGTGTAAAAATGTTAGACTCCTAAGCTCCCAACAAAGGCGAGACCAGAGGCGTTTTCTAGCAATACAGCGCAATTCCGAAGGTTCTCAAAGACAGAGCCTATCAATTTTCGACTAGCTTCAGTTTATTTATGACCAAAAATTTAAGCTGTAAGCACCGCTACAGCATCGAAGGAAAGCGATATTCCTCCTTCACTACCGAATAGAGAAGCCCTCTATTTCGGTTTGCTTAGAGAGATAGTCCCAAAAATCGTGGTGTCTCCAGTCGCCCAAAAATTTTCATACACTGCCGGATCTCACGCTTGGTAGCTGGGGGTTATATCGACTTTTCAACAGCTCGGTTTTGGGGGAAGCTTACACTGAGGCATAAAGACGAGAAAATAACACAGGTGTATTTAGATAGCTTCGGCAACGATGCCCTTGATGCGTTGGATGAAGAGCTGCTTTAAAGTGTCCGATTAAGTCTTAACTAATACAAGTTACAAAACCTCCCCAACTCGCTGCTCTGCCTCACGCACTGTAACCTGACCGTTCATGAGCATGGGCAATAACCAATCGCGGAGGGAGGATAGTTGTTGGTTTTGTTTTATGTTTGATTTAATCTTTTCATTTGATACAATAACTTTCTTGTAAAATGAGCTAATTAAAGTTTCACTAGGATATACAGTTATTATCTCTTCAAATGTTGTTTTATTGATTATTGGCATAGTTGAACCAGCGTTAGCTATTCTGGTTAAATAATCATATATGGATACTAAAAACTGATATAAGACTTCTCCAAAGTCTTTATTGTGAATTAATATTGCATTAATCTGCTGGTTTGTTACGCATTCTGTTGCGTTATAAGCTACTTTTCCCATATCTGAACCAATACAAGTAACTATTATAGAGTCTTTAGGTAGTAAAAGATTTTTAACAGAATTCCTTCCTTTGGAGGATAAGAATCTTTCTGAGCTATTAAAGAACTTAACCTTTGATTTAAAATCGGTTGGTGTAATAAATGGCACTTCAGTACCCCAATATTCAGATATATTGGTGCTTGGGGTTTTACCAGTAATTACTTTCCCTAAATCACCAATCCTTTTCACCTCCCACCCCTCGGGGATTTCTCGTTTGAGTTGGTTGTTATAGACCATTTTGCCACCCGCGGCTTTGTAGGGTTTGCCTTCTTCGTTGGGGAAGTCGAACTGTACGAACCAGTAATCGTACAGCGTTTTCGCCATCGCCTCCAACTCCCCATTGATGCGGTTGTTGAGGGCTATTTTGGTGTCGAGGGAGGATAGGACTGAGGCTATTTTTTGTTGTTCAACCTTATCATGGATGATTAGGGGAATATTATTAAGGTTTTCTTTTGTTAGTTTTGGTTGTGCTGAACCAGTTATAAAAGGTTTGTAATCAATTAGGTTTAAATAGTAACAAATATATTTATTACTAAAACCTTCTTTTGCTCTTATAATGTGTGCATGATTGTTAACCCAGAATTTTCCATTCACTAAATTACAAACAGCATTATTTTGTGATTTTAGATTTTCACCATCCTCTGCAACTAATATATATTCTCCATTAAATAGGTAATCGTCAACGTAATCTATAATTCCCTGTGCGCCATAATATGGATATACCTTATCAATTTTAGCTCGTTCTTTTGATGATAATGGAACTCGTATATTATCAAAATTATCTGTTATGTCTGACAAAACTACTTTTAATTTACTCATACCCCAAGCCCTCCAACTGCTTCTGAATTTCAGTTTCCAACTCCTTCGACTCTGCGAATAGGTCGTTTAAATTACTTTGGTAGCCTTGCATTTTGGCGGTAAACTCCTCGTGGCTAATGTCCACATACTCAATCTTCACTTCAAAATACTGCCCTGCGCTAAAGCTGTAGTTTTTGGCTGCAATCTCCTCGTAGCTCACCACTACCGAGAAGTCGTCCACCGCTTCTTTGTTATTGAAGGTGTTAATTATTTTATCTTCCTCTGCCGTAGTGAGTACCGTTTTTTGGTTCTTGCCGTCTTTCACCGTTTCGCCCAAGTTAGAGGCATCTAGCAGCACCACGCCTTCTCGGTTGGTATCGTCAATAAACAAGATAGAAACGTTCGTACCCGTAGAAGCAAAAATATTGCTCGGCATACTTACCACCCCCGCCAACATCTTCCGTTCTACCAAGCGTTGCCGTATCTTCTTATCAATGCCACTTTGTGCGGTGATAAACCCCGTGGGTACTACAATGGCGGCCTTTCCGCCTTGGTTCAGGCTGTACATAATGTGCTGTATAAACAGCGGATAAATCGCCATTTTATCCTTCGCTTTGGCAGGTACTTTGGCAATGCCCGCAAAGAAACGCTCGTTGTTTTCCTTGGTGTCCAAATCGTCCCGAAAGTCGGAGTAGTCTAGCTTAAAAGGCGGGTTAGAGACAATGTAATCGAACTTCGGCTGCGCCTTATTATTGAAATGATAGGGTTCTTTAATCGTATTCCCCTGAATGATGTTTTGGATAGAATGCACCAAGCCGTTCAGGATGAGGTTGAGGCGCAACAAGCTCGAAGACTTCTGCGAAATATCTTGGGAGTAGAGCGTACATTTATCTTCGCCAATGGCATGGGCAAGGTTCATCAGCAGCGTTCCCGAACCTGCGCTGGGATCGTAACAAGTTACGCTTTGCACTTCGCCCTGCACCATAATTCTCGCCATAATTTTGGCTACAGCATGGGGCGTAAAATACTCGGCATATTTCCCGCCCGAGTTGCTGTTATAGTCTTTAATGAGGTATTCAAAAATAGTAGCGTAAAAATCGAACTTCTCATTAAAAATATGCTCGAAGCTAAAAGTAACCAACTTGTTGATAAGGGCTTTGCAGAAGTTGTTGCGCTGGTTGCCATCCGAGATGTAATCGCTCAATCGGTCGAACAGCGTTACCTTTGCTCCCCCTACGGTGGTTACATCAAAAATCCCTTTGTTGTCCGTAGCAATATCGCGCAACGTATCGTCAAACGTTTTAGCAAAATCATCTTTGGTCGATTCTCTAAACAGGTTCGAGATAAGGTGCTTCGGCTGGAGCTTGGCGGTGTTGGGGTTCAGTTGCAGCAATAGCATCTCATAGTCGTCTGCGGAGTAGTTACTAAGGATTTCTTCCCAATTTTCGGCTTTAGCCAAACCCTCATCGAGTTGTTTGAGTTCGTAAGCAAATTTGTCGTTCAAGAACTTATACAGAAAAACCTGTGTGATGATTTTAAACTCGTTCCCATCGTTACCTAAGCCATACTGCGCGCATACCGCCTTTAGGTCGTCTATCAGTTCTTTGGTTTTAGTTTGAAAGTCTATGGTGTTCATTAGTTAATACATATTGATTATTTATACATTTATTCGTCATTGCGAGGGTTTGAGTGTTAGCAGGTGTGCTGGGAAAACCTGTGGCAATCTACTAAAGTGTAGCGCAAATGATACAGATTGCCTCGTCGTTATCACTCCTCGCAATGACGTGGTTATTTATATTCATCTTCTCGTTTTATTAAAATCGTAACTTTTGTACTCCATTGCTAATTGAAATGCGTCTATTAAGTTCTCTTTTGCCTCTTCTAGCGTATCTCCTTGTGTAGAAATGCCGTCAATTTCTTTTAGGTAGGCGATATATCCTCCTTCTTCTTTGTCTTCCATAAAGACAGCTGTAAATTCCAATTGCGTTTTCATATAAATGGATAATTACTACATTAAAATCTTTTTATTAAAAGTACAAATTAACCGCTATTGGTTCATGCACTTAATCCGTTAAATTCGTTCATATACTCTCTTACCAGTAAATTATTGATGTATTTAGAGCTTTCAGCATTTAGTTTAATGCCCTGTTCTTTCATAAATTGCTCAATCACAAACTTAATCGTCATCTGCGAAAAGTAGCTTTCATTGTTCAGCATATTGGCGTTTTGCAATACACTCGTATCAGTTTTCTCTTTTACTCCTTTCAAGGCTTCAAAGAGTTGGCTTTCTCTCGAAGTGAGGTCGTAGTCCATCAATCGCTTATGGATTCGAGCGTACTTTGCATCTTTTTGGTATTTCTGATGCAATAAGTCGTTTTGTCTATTCAGCTCTTTAATTCGCTCGTGAATATCCTGTAAGCTCTTAATATTCTCTTTCATTTCTTCCTGAGAGACCTCGTTTAATTTTTTGCTTTTAAACAGACGTTCCAGTTCTTCTTTTAACGAGATAAACTCAGGGTCTTTCTTATCGAAGTTTCCAGCCAATGCCTCCCTTGCTTTTCGGAGTGTGTCTTTTAATTGGTCGGCAATCAGCATTTCTTCTTCGCCCACCTTAGTAAACATAAACAATACATCTTCTAAAGCTACATTCAGTAAGTTGGTGGTATCTGCCTTGTTTTCTACATTCTCTTTCAGATGTAGCAAACTCAAATGATTATTTGCCTCTCGGTAGAGTACGTTGAGCTTTTGAAAGTCAACTTTGTCAAGTAATTCGTAATGTCCATAAGTACGGATGAGGTTATACAGACTCCGAGCATTGCCCAATACCTTCACAATCTCCTGCATGTCTTTGGTATCGCTAATCTCACTGATTTGCTGCGAGAAGATTTCAGCATTCTCCGTATCGAAACGGAATAATACCTCTTTTAACTCTCCAATCTCTTCGGTGATTTCCTCCTTCGATTTGAACAGATTGGAGTAGTGTTCCATCTCGTCGCCCAGTTCCGACTGCAACTCATCGAAATAAGCTTTGTTAGTGGCATCAAACTCGGCTCGTATATCGGCAAAGTCCACCACATAGCCATAGCGGAAATCTTTATACGTTCGGTTGACACGGGTAAGCGTTTGGAGTAGGTTATGCTTCTTAATGAGCCTACCCAAATACAGCTTCTTCAATCGCTTGGCATCGAACCCCGTTAGCAGCATATTATAGACAAAAAGAAAGTCAATTTTCCCATCTTTAAAGGCTTCCACCTTTTCTTTCCGTTCCTCTTTCGTGCCGATGTCGTGAAGAATTAGCGCAGCCGAACGCACTTTATTTTTATCCTTCGCTTTACTACCGCCATCGTTGGTACGGTTTCCCGCCGAGTCTCCACCAACGATTCCAGTTTGATAAGTACCTTCTGGCTCAGCCGCTTGATTCACAGCTTCACCGAGTACCACTTCCTTAGTAGCATATTTCTCTTCAAACTGGCGAAATAACTCTTTGGCTTGGTCGGAACTATCACAGACCACCATCCCCCCAATGGTAGCATCGTTAAATGTGATACGGCTCTTTTCAAAATCTTCTACTATGTAGTTGAGCATGGGTTCTACAAACTTCGGGTGTGCAAAAATGAATTTTTTATCTACATCACCTTTCAACACCTCCACCTCGTTTAAGGCTTTCGCCAACACCATTTTATAGTTGGTTTCAATCTCCTCCCGAATGAGGCGTAAGGTGTATCCATCGGCTATGGAAGCATTGTAATAGTATTTATGAATATAGTTGCCGAACAAGTCTTTTGACTTTAAATCA
>CAYMYI010000074.1:0-1243 GCA_964394585.1 uncultured Roseobacteraceae bacterium | reverse complement strand
AGTATTTATGAATTTAATCGCCAAATAGTGCCCGAGAGTTATAGTCATTCCCCAACAAAGGCGTACCCGTTAAGCCAATCTTCACCGCATTAGTATCCGATTCCCTCAGGTTAGCTAAAAAGCTCCCTTTCGGGTTGTAGCTGCGGTGTACCTCATCTAAGAAATACACTCGCTGAATGCTGATGTCATAGTCTTTCTTATTGACTACGCTAGGGTCATCTTTAAACTTCTGTATGTTAACTACCGTAATTTCAGGCTCACCCGAAGCATTATGAATTGCCGTCGTTTTCTTGATTTCCTTGGCAAACTCCTCTTTAGAATTGACGGTTTTCACTACTAAGCCTCTACTCGAAAACTCCCGTTTAGCCTGAATTAATAAATCCAGTCGGTCAACAATAAAATAGAACTTCGGGATAACTCGCTGCTTACTGTAGTAGTCTGTTAGGTATTTTACATTGTAATAGGTAAGTGCCGTTTTCCCACTTCCTTGCGTATGCCAAATGATTCCCTTCTTAACGCCTTCATCTAGCTTTTGTCCAATCGCTTTGGTGGCAAACAACTGAGGGTAGCGCATTACATGCTGTTGTATCCCGTCTGACTCCTGCACATACACAATGGCATAGCGCAGCATAAACGCTAAACGCTCCCTGCTCAGTAAAGAAGTGGAAAGTCGGTTGGTAGGCGTAGTTGGTTTCTTATTCTCCCTGAACTCAGGGCTATGCTTTATGGAAGTGAGGTTATTATCTTTTAAAATGAAGTTTTCTACCTCATCATTTTCAGGCTGAAGAATCTGATTAAGGTTCAATGCTTCTTCTTCTCGGAAGTAATTGAACACAGGCTTATGATAGGAAGTAGAAGCATAAAACGCTCCTTGTATCGGTTCAGGTGAATCGTTGTCATACTCCATATTATTGGAGAAAAGCATCAACTGCGTAAGATTCACAAAGCGCCTGAACTTCGTATTCTGAAAGCGAGTATTTATTCTGTTACGCTCGGCTATAATCCCTTCTCGGTTATTGGGTTTCTTCACCTCCATAAATACCAAAGGCATTCCATTAATCAGCAGAGTAATATCTGGGCGAAATTCTTCATCACTATTCTTGTAGGTTAACTCTGTAACAACGTGGAAGGAATTGTGATCGAAATTTTCAAAGTCAATCAGTTTTACGCCCGATTGGTTAGTGAGGAGCTTGTAAAATGCTTTGCCCAAATCTTCATAGTCGAGCGTATCCTCCACCTCTTC